>NZ_JBYQFK010000002.1:0-110424 GCF_057837305.1 Lysinibacillus sp. RU7
GGTACCCCCTCCTAAACAAAAAAAATCATCTCTTCGCATTAATTGTTTTTATAAAACCTATTGACTGGAGGTAAGAAAGGGAGTGTCCCAGAATTACTTCTCGGACACTCCCTTTTCACTTGTTTAAAAGACTATTGTAAGTCCAGTGTAAACGGCTAATAAAAAACGCTGTTTCCCCTTCCAAATCAACTAGATTTGGAAGAGGAATATACAGCGTAATGATGTTTAATTTAAATTTATAAAGTCTTTGCCTTCGCTTCATGCTCCTGTAATACACTTAGATTTTTAACAAACGAACGAGCTGTAGACCCTAACATTGAATAACTTGAACGAGCGTCAACAACTGCCGCTTTATACGCAGCGATTGCCGTAGCGTCTGCACCTTCTGCGATGGAAAGTGCATTAATTTTTTCAACAACTGCAGCTGCTTGTGTTAAATAAGCGACTGTCACTTTAGTTGAAGTGGATAACTTAGAAACAATTGCATTATATTGCGCATTTAAAGTTGCTACTTGTTCTATAAAATCAGCTTCTCCCCCTGTAAGTGCATTCACTTTTGCTGTGTAGTCCGCCACATTCGTTGTCACTACTTGTGCTTCTAGCGCAGTTTGTGCTTTCACATCAGCTTCTAATGCGACAAGCTTAATATAGCCATTTGTCGGTGAAACAACCGCTTTTAACGTTGTAGACAGTGCATTATACTGAGTACGAGCTTCTGTTATTTTTACTTTAGCCGCTTCGTCATGTTTAGTTGCTGTGGCAAATGTTTCAAGTGACATAGTAGTAAAGCCAAGGACTTCAATACCATCTAAATTATTTATTGCTGTAGTCCAGCTCACTAATAATGCATCATTAGCAATTGATTGTACTTTTGCAGTTACTGCGTTTTCTACAGCAACCAGAACATCAAGGTTTGATACATATGAGCGTGATGTTGCACTTAAAGATGCATATTTTGCACGTGCAGCTTTAACTTGTTCTTGCAATGGTGTTAACTCTGCAGTTGTCTTTACATCGTTAATCTCTCCTACAGTAGGAAGATTATTAATTAATTGAACCGTTTCAGCTGCATTATAATAGTAGACAATACTTACACGTTGCGACGTACTTATTAATGCTTTTGCCTCCAATGACAATGCGTTATACTGTGCCATCAAATCAATTGCACTATCAATCGTCTGTGGCGTCATTTTATTAAGGCTTTCAATCACTTCATTCGATGCAACCACTGCTCCTTGTTTTCCAACAGCAGCTTGTATTTCACGGTATTTAGCTACCGATGTAGACAATGTATTCAGCATTCCATACTCTGCTGGGTCTACACTGTTTTTTGCAATTTGACCTAAAGCTGCATAAACGTCACGAGCTGCTTTAATTTTTGATTCCGCATCTGAAGCATATCCACCAGTTTCACTTACGAATTCGGCAAATTTTTCCACTGTCAAACCATCTGTTAATAATAATTGTGGAAGTGCGCTATAAGCAGCAGTCCATCCTGCTAATTCCGCTTTCGCAGCTTCTACTAGCTTATATCTCGTCTTAAATGCTTTAGCCTTATCTAATTTTTCTAGCGAAACAAGATTTTTCTCATCAGCAGTTAACTTACTATACTCAGTTTCAGCTGTGCTAATAAGTGTTGCAAGATTATCAGGATATGTGATTGATTCAAAACTAGCGACTGTTATAGTAGCAGGGTCAGCTACTTCTGGTAAAGCTGCATACGCTGAAGTCCATCCTGCCAATTCATCGACGGCTAATTTCACCTCAAAATATTTATTTACAGAAGCTTCTAACGCTGCAATTGAATTGAAGTCAGTTTGAGCATAAGGTTTCTCTACTTCATCTAAGGCATTATACGCATTTTTCGCTGTTTCAATAAGTGTATAGGCATTCTCTGAGTATGAGTCCTTATAATCTTCAAAATTCGCTACTGTTAATTTAGAAACATCAACAACAGCTGGTAGCGCTGTGTACGCTGCTTTCCAGTCTGCTAAACCGTCAACAATTACCTTCACTGCTAAATAGTCAGCTACAGACTCTTCTAACGCCTCAAAAGTTGTTACCTCGTTTGCTATAAGGAAAATCTTGGCGTCAGCATCTGCTTGTATTTTATCTAACTCTGTTCGAGCTGTGTCGATTAGTGTCTCGATATCAGCATTGTATTTGCCAGGTCCATAAGTTGGGAAATTCTCCACTGTCAATCCAGACATATCAATTTTTGCTGGTAACGCTGCATAAGCCGTCTTCCAAGCTGTCAATTTACTTAGATTTGCCGCTGCTTTTGCTGCTTGATCTTGCAATAGCTCTTGACGTTTAACCGCATTTTCATACTTTACAAAATTATTATACTCATCTTTATTTACATAACCTTGAGCTGTTTCTGAATAGCCATCAAATATAGTTCGTAACCCTTTAATAGTAGTGATCTCTGCTGAGTCATATTTTATTGCAGCATCGATTGTTTCGTATGTTTCTGCATCAAAGTTGAATAATGTTGCAGGTAAATTTGGATACGCTGCTGTCCAAGCAGTAATCGCTTCGGTTTTCTCCAACGCTACCTTCTTCGTCTCTGCCGCTTCAATTGCTTCTGTTAAAGTACCTATATTCGTTACGTATGATTTTGGTGTTGCTTCTAAAGCTTCGTAGTCAACCTTGACAGCATTTAATGCAGTTAAAACAATCTCAACTTTCGCGACTGTATCGGCAGGTGCTAATGGGTCGGGAGTAAGTGCCGTTGTAATTGCTTTAATAACCGCAATCGCTGCACCATGATCCGCATAGATTGTTTTTTCTTCTGGCTCTAACTTGTCCTTGTATTTGATGTAGTCAGCTGCTAGTGCCTCGTAGTCTGTAATATACGTGCCAGATTCAGCATCAATTGTAGCTAAGTCAGCTTTAAATTTAGCTAGTGACTGAGCAGCCTGTGCAGCATCATAAGCAATTTGTAGCGCTTCTTGTTCTACCACCGCTGCTTCATGCGCCTCTAATAACAAAGTCGCCTCTTCCGTAATATAAGCTAATGCCGCTTCATTTCCTACTAAGTTCGTTAGCTCTGCACGTGCAGCTTTAATGTCTAACATTTGTTGCTCTGTATATTTAGTTGCTTCTTCGAAAGTCTCTACTGCTACATCAGCAAATGAGAGTGCTGTTGGTAATAATTTAGCAAAGGCTGCTTTCCACGCAGCGATAGCTGGTTGAATGTCTCTTTCGTTTTCTAATGCCACTTGTTTCGCAACAGCCTCTTCAACTAATACTAATTGATCTAATTCAGACTGAGGAACTAATGCTTGCAAACCTTCTGTTGATGCATAACCATTATAAATAGCTCGTAATGCATTTACCTTATCTTTATCCGCAGTAACGTATAGATCTCCTGTATTTAAAGTTTCGTACGTTCTACCAGCGAAGTCGATTACTGCTGGTAACTCCGCATATGCTGCAGTCCAAGTAGCAATAGCCGCTGCATTTTTTAATTTTGTACGCTGAGCTTCAATTGCTCCTTCTAATGCTGTTAACGCCGCATCTGTACCCGCAGCTTCGTATAATGCTTTTTGATCCACTGATAAGTTCGTATAAGCTTGACGAGCGTCTTTTACTTTCAAATCAATTGTGTTCAACGCAGTCTCTGTCGTCGTTGCATTAATTTCAGTTTCTGTTTCCAATGCTTTAACTTTGCCAGCTACTACAGCAATCGCTCGATAGTTTGTTAATTTCGTCAAGTCAGCTACATTATTACTGTTAAAGTACGTTTTTGTCGCTGCAGGTAAATTCATATATTGCAACTGTACCGCGTCAACATCCGCAACAAATGTAGGTGCAGTTACATCTAATGCAGTAATTGCAGCAACTAAATTCCCAATAACTGTATCTCTTTCATCTAACTGCTTCGCTGCTAATGCTGTATTGTAAGCTGTTACATCTTTTTCTAAATTTTGCAGTTCTTCATATTCTGCTGTAGGTACTTTTGTTTGAACAGCAATTTCCGCTACTTTTACATCTTTTAACCCATCATAAGCAGAGCGAGCCGCTTTGATGGCATTTAAATCTCCTTCTGTATATGCTTCATAGCCTGATTCGTCTACATTGGCTTTAGTAATTGTTGTAGCATAATTTTTCAAGACAATATCCTTAATTCCGTTATATGCAGTTGTCCATGGTTGTAGCTTCGTATTAATCTCAGCAAGATTATCTTTCTCTAGCTTTAACTCTGCGTATTTCTCTACAGAAGCTTTGTATTTATCTAATTCATCTTTGTCCCCTTGAATGTACTCGCGGTAATAAGCAGGATCCGCTGGAATATTGTTATATGCCTGTAATGCAGCATTTACATTCGTTTTTAGACCATCAAAATCAGCATACTGAGTCAGACCGTCAAAATCCGCTACTGTTTTTCCTGTGTAATCATTTGGGGTTGGGGCAACAGCCTTTACTGAGCCCATAGCCGTTTTAAAGGCTGACGTTTTTGCATCAATATCTTCCTTTTTCGCTACAACGGCTTCTAAGTTCTTTAATTTTTGTAAATGAGCTACATCAACTGCATTAACAAAATCTTTGTCTAACATTGCGTTCAGCTCATTATACTCTATGCGTGCAGCTTCGATGTTTGTTACTTCGCCAGCTGTGTAATAGTTAAAATTTACTCCCGCTAAAGGATGTTCTGTGTAGTCTTTAATTAAAGCGTAAGCAGCATTCCAATCAGCAAGCGTTTCATCAATCAGCAATTGTTTTTTCTTCGCTTTTGCTGCTGCAATATAGTTACGTAACGTTGTATCATTTGCACCAACAGCATCCCTTACAATCAATTTTTGTGAAGATAGTAAAGGCGTATAGTCATCGTTAAGAATTTTTTCGGCAGCAGTAATAATCGGAGCCAGGTCAGCAGATGCTGTTGGAGTCTCATAATCCGACGCCTTTAAACCTGAAATCTTTTGAACTACAGCAACTGCGGCTACGTAATTCGTTAATTTTGTTTGATTCGCTGTGCCAATTGTATTTTTTTCTTCCGGAGTCAGCGTGCCAAATAATGTGTTCGCGTCTGCCACTGTTGTTGCAAATGTTCCGATTTCAGCTAATGGTACATTGGCAATATTCCAACCCTCGATTTTTGCTTTTAATGCAGTTACTTTTCCTAGTTTGTCTGAGGCCTCTAAATCTTTCTGTTTCTCTAGTGCTGCTTTATGCGCTAAATAGCTTGAGTTCGCAGTTGAGTCAATAAATTTCGTATTAGTACCGAAATTTGTATAATCCTCAATTAAACCTTCGATTGTCGATTTTTCATCACCATCATAAATATCAGCTGGGTTTACACCTTCTAATGTTGTAACACCTGTGAAATTTTTAGGTGCTCCTAAACCAGTAACACTTGATTCAAATGCATCGATAGCTGATTTTGCTGCTACATATGCCTCTACATCCACTATTAAAGCTTTCTGGTTCGCATGATAGCCTTTGTGCGTTGTTAATTGACCATATTCCGTTGCTACAGCTGCTTTTTGTGCCGCTGTTAATTTATTATACTCAGTTTCTGCATCTGCAATAGCTTGTGCTGCTACATCTGAATAGTAAGCACCTTTAATTCCCACAACTGTTAATGTCTTATCCCATTGTTTCGCTGCAAGTTCTGATACATTTGGAAGGTCTTTGAATTGAGCGAGCTGATCTTTAAATGGCTTAACCGCCACAGCAAGTGTAATCGCATCTTGCTTTGTTGCAATCGCTGCCTCTAAATCTGTTAAAGTACTAAGATTAAATACTAGCCCCTTTTGTGCTAACGTTAACGCATTATACGCGGTACGTACAGCTGTTCCTTTTGCTGCATCTAACGTACTTTGAGCATCTGCAGCCGTTGCGTCAATAGCCTCGACAGTTGATTTTGCTGTTAGCCCCGCAATTGCCGTCACAACTGGTTCTACTGCTTTGTGATTTGCTAAAGCGTTTTTCGTTGCGAGTGGGATTAATGGTTGAACTGCTGTATCTAAACTAGCGAAGTCTAAAGCGTCAACAGCTGCCTTATATTCCGATGCAACCGTTTTAGTTGTTAATGCTGCTACATTATTAATAAACGTAGTTGCTATATTTTGGTTTGCTGTTTGTGTTTCCGTAGCTAACTCATTTTCTAATCGCGTTTGCTGTGCAAGTGCCGCTTCATGTTTAAGCAATAATTGGAATTGAGTTCCTGTCACTGCATCTTTCGCTAATGAACTTAACTCTGTATAAAGTGTACGTACTGCACGAATTAGCGTCTTTTGTTCATCGGTATATTTAGAGAATCCTGCGTCTTTAAATTCGGCTAAAGTCGTGCTTGAAGTGATATTCAATGCTGCACCGCCATTAATCGTCGCAAGTTCACCATGCTTAGTAGTAAATGTTTGTAATTGGGCTTGTGCCGCTGCTAATTGTCCTTGACGTGTTACTGCCGCCTCATGAGCTTCTAATTTTGTAACGTCTGCTGCTGGTATCTCTGCTTTAAGGTCTGCGTCTGTAATCGCAGTATATTTAGCTCTTGCAGCTGTAATCTCGTCTGCTTTTCCCGTTGTATACTTTTCAACATATGTCGCTGCTGTGACGCCAGTAAAGTCTGCTGGAGCATAGTCAATTTTACTATACGCTGCAATCCATTCAGATAAACTATTAGCCTTTGTTTGTAAGTCAGTTTGTTTTGCTACTGCGTCTACATGTTGAGTTAATTTAGTAACATCTGCTGCTGGTACTAATGTTTGTGTTGATGCTGGGGCTATCTCGTCATATGCCTTTTTTGCAGCGGCAATATCTAACAATTGCTGGGCATCATACTGTGGTGTTGCTGCAGTAAATTTCGCTGCTTTTACATTATCAAAATTCTGTACCGTTACATTCTTAATTTTGTCATAGGCCGCAATCCATGCAGATAAAGCATTCGCCTTCGTTTGCAAGTCTTTTTGCGTTGTTGCCGCTGATACATGACTGTTGAGTTTTACACGATCTGCCGTAGATACCATGCCTTTAAGCGTTGTACTTAACAAATCATATTGCGCTTTTGCATCGGCAATTTCTGTTAATTGTTGTGCCGTATACTGTGGTGTTGCTCCCGTAAACGTAAATGGTGTGACACCTGTAAAAGTCTGTACAGGAACGTTCTTAATTTTGTCAAAGGCTGAAGTCCATGCTGTTGTACTACCCGCTTGTGTTTGTAAGGCTCTTTGATTCGCTGCTGCATTCACATGGTCCGTTACTAGGTTACGATCAGTTGCTGGCACCAATGCTTGAAGTGCTGGGTTTG
The DNA here is from genome assembly GCF_057837305.1 of Lysinibacillus sp. RU7. Taxonomy (NCBI): domain Bacteria; kingdom Bacillati; phylum Bacillota; class Bacilli; order Caryophanales; family Bacillaceae; genus Lysinibacillus; species Lysinibacillus sp. RU7. The sequence goes on from NZ_JBYQFK010000002.1 coordinate 7,259, forward strand.
AATTTAACGCGTCATTTTGTACTTTTGCTACGTCAATAAAACCTAACTGCTCTTCTGTATACTTAAGGTCTGCGCTCGTTCCAGCAAATGTTAATGCTGTCACGCCCTCAAGTTTCTTTACTGTAACACCGCTAATGTTTTTAAAGGCTGCCTTCCAAGCCGCTAAACTATCAGCTTTTGTTTGTAAAGCTGTTTGATTAGCTGCTGCAGCGATATGGTCGTTTAATTTTGTCACGTCAGCTGGCAGTACTAAACCTTGAAGTGCTGGGGATAACGCTTCATATTGTGTTTTTGCTGCTGCAATAAACCCTAATTGCTCCGATGTATACTTAAGATTTCCAGCTGTATCAGCAAATGTATAAGCTGTTACACCTTCAAGTTTCTGTACGTCAAGACCACTAATTTTTGCATAAGCTGTATTCCACACCGTCAACTTATTAGCATCCGCTTGTAATTGAGTTTGTCGCGCATTCGCCGCCACAAGGTTTGTCAGCAATGTTGACTGACTTTCTGCCACATATTGTTTTAATGTAGCTGTTAATTTATTGTATTCTGTATTTGCATTTTCAATGTTAGAGATTTCAGTTGGTGTATATTTAGTTGCTTCATTAAAGGTAGCACCTGTGATACCTGTGAAAGAAATCGGCGTTAAACCTTTAATCTGATCAAACGCTGCCGTCCAACCACTTAATGCACCTACATTATTTAAATAATTTTGACGTGCTGTAATGGCAGTTTCTAATGCTTGTAAATCCGATACATTCCCTACATATAAACGTGCAGTCGAAGAAAGTTTAGAATATTCTCCTCGAACAGCATCGACATTCGATTTAATTGAAGTGAGCGTTTCTTGATTCGCTGCATCAATTCCCGCTACTGTCCCTGCTAATGAGCCCCCTGTTAATAACCCTTTAATAGCCGTTACAACAGCAGCTGCTTGTGTATGATACGTTAGAGTTACTTTTGTTGAAGTCGGAATTAAGGCAGCTACTCCACTAGAAAACGCTGCTAATTCATTATTCAACGCTGCTACTTGTGTAGAATAATCTGCAGCACTAGTATTGATTGCATTGACTTTTGTGGTAAAGGCTGTCGCTTTTTCTGTATCGATTAGTGCCATAAGCGTCTTTTGATAATTTGCTTGCGTTTCATGTGCTACAATCTTCGCCAATTCAGTTGATACTAAATTTTTCAAAGTCGTTGTTAACTTATTATATTCTGCACGTGCAGTTACAATCGCCGCTAATTCAGACTCTGAATATTTTTCTTGTTCTGATAACGCAGTAAACGCGGTACCTGTTTTTACATCTGCTAAATTCACCGTTTTTGATGGTAATTTTGACACCGCTAATCTAAATTCAACTAAGTACACCTCATATTGAAGGGCAGTCGTTCTATTTTGGATAGCCGTTTCTAAATTCGTCAATTTCGAGTAATTTTTAACATACCCGCGTGCAGTCGCACTTAACTTTGAATAGCTCGCTTTTAAAGTAGTAATTTCAGCTGTGATTGCGTCTAACTCTGTTTTCACTTTTGTACTAATATCACTATTATTCGTAACTAGCGTTTCAATTCCTTCAACGACAGCACTCGCCTGCGTATGATAAAGTAGACTTACTTTCGTAGCTGTGGTTAACACGAGATTCTTCGATGTAACAGCAAGATTTATTGCTTTTACTTCATTCACATAATCCATACCCTTTGTTGGATCTAAACTATTAATGGCCGTTGTTGCTTGTGCTGCAGTCGTTATTTCCGTACTTGCCTGCACTGAATACGGTGCTACTGTACTCGCTAACACCACTGTTGCTAATAAAGCTTTTGCAGAACTTTTTACATACTTTGATTGATTTTGTTTCATACTTTTTCCTCACTTTCATATTAAATTACAATAAATAGATAATACTGTTATACTATTTTTATATGATATATTTTTAATTATTATAATAATATTTATATTCTAAATATTAGAAACATCCCTTTCGTGCGTATTAATTATCCATTTCCACCCAATTTACTAAAAAATAATAACTTCTCTCTATTCCAACTCCCAAATTCCTAGTAAACTAAAATGAGAATACGTTACTAACTGTTAGTTTAATTGAAAATGGTTTGTAAGGGGAGGGAAACTTTACATAATTTAGGTAAAGTTTTCTTAACCTTGGTAAAGGGGGCAACAGTTTTGAAGAAGATACTTAAAATCATAGTTGCTATTTTCATCATTTCCTTTGTTCTTTTCAATGGGGAGGTCCGTGCAGATAATCTTCAAATCAAACAAGGAGTACTTGATCTTCAAGAGCAGCCATTTAATGATCAAGTTCTTAAGCTTGAGGGGGAATGGGAGTTTTATTGGGGAGAGTTATTGACGCCGGAGGATTTCAGTGGACAAACCATACATAAGAAAGATTGGATTCAAGCGCCTGCCATTTGGTCAATGGCGGAATATACGGGGACAAAAAAACTGTCAAATGAAGGCTATGGTACCTATCGTTTAATCATAAAAATTAATGAAAAAAATCAAAATAAACCGTTGTCATTTTATCTGCCTTCTGTTGCCTCTGCTTTCCAGTTGTATGTAAATGGGGAACTAGTTGCTAAAAATGGCGTGATAGGCAAAGATCGAAATAGCATGGAACCTAAATCCTATTCACAAATAGCCTCCTTTATGCCACAGGCAAATGAAATTGAAGTAATTATGCAAGTATCGAATTTTTATTCAAGAAAAGGTGGGATGTGGTCAGTTATTAAGTTCGGATCTAGCCAAGAGATCTCTAAACTCAGAGAAGTGAATGTCATTAGAGAAGTGATTACTGCAAGTAGCCTTTTTGCAATTGGCTTATATCATATTTCTCTTTGTTTGTTTCGGGTAACAACTGCACTTCCTCTATTCTTAGGTATTCTTTGTTTAAGTATTTCATTGCGAACCGTTTTAGTTGGAGAAATACTATTAATCTATCTCTTTCCGACATTCTCTTGGGAGCTCAGTGTTAAACTTGAATATCTAACTATTTATTTGGGAATCATGATTATTTTTATTTTTTTAGCTTTTCTTTTTCCGAAAGAAATAAACAGAAAAATCATTTATGTAGCAAGTATTATTTGTCTATTATTTAGTTTAACAACCTGTTTTCCTGCCAATATATTTACTCACTATAGACGACTATTCGAAATTTTTTTAGTGTTCATGTTCATTTACTTTACTTATGTTCTTATTCTCGCGACCATTAGGAAACGGGAAGGAGGATTGATCAGTATTGTCTCAACCCTATTCTTGGCTTTAGCAATTCTCAATGATAGTTTTTACTATGACCAACGAATTGAAAGTATTGATTTAGTTCCAATTGCGGCACTTACCTGTCTATTTGTCCAAACGCTCATTGTTGCAAAGAAAAGTTCGAACGCGTTTAAACGAGTTGAACTACTCTCAAACGAACTACATGAAGTAAATTCATCACTTGAACAAATTGTTGCAACCCGAACGAAAGACCTTGCAAAAACGAATAAGGAATTACGTTATATTGAAGAATCGCGTAAATCCTTCTTTTCTTCCGTCGCCCATGAATTGGGAACACCGATGCAATCGATTCAAGGATATATCCAATTGTTACAGACAAAGACACCTTCAAAAGAACAAGAAAAATACTTAAACATTATATTTGAAAAAACAAAATTACTTAATCATTTATCAAAGGACTTACTAGATTTAGCAAAAATGGATGAAGGACAATATGAGTTTACTTTCGAAGAAATGGATACGATCTATTTACTAGACTATCTATATCAACGGTGTAAGCATGATATCGATAAAGCTGGTTTGAACAGTGTATATACCCCACCTAAACATGTACCGGACGGCGTAACCATTCTTATCAACATTGATGTCTTTCGTTTTGAACAGGTCATGTCAAATTTAATCAATAATGCGATTAAATTTACACCCGTTGGCGGACATATTCATGTTCAAGCTGAGTTGATTTATGAGAACCCTCATTTTCATGAAAAGGAACAAGGTATACTTCGAATAGAAATATGTGACACCGGAGCAGGAATCCACGAAGAATTGCTTCCACATATTTTTGATCGGTTTATGAAAGGGGGAAATTCTTTAAAGCAAATAAAAGGCTCGGGATTAGGACTAGCTATTTGTAGCGAAATTATAAAAAAACATGATGGAACAATTTCAGTAAAGAGTACATTAGGAAAAGGCAGCTGTTTCACAATTAAGCTTCCAGTTCAACTAGTGAAGGAGGATGAGAGTTTTGAATTCAACAATCTTAATAGTTGAAGATGACTTAGATATACAACGATTTCTAATAGATGCACTTGAAAGTTATGGATTTCAACCAATTTCTTGTGCAACCGGAATTGCTGCATTACAGACAATTGAAACAAACCATATCGATTTAATTTTATTAGATGTGCAGCTTCCAGATATGAACGGCTTTAAAATTTGTGAAACCATTCGTAAATTTTCGAATATCCCGATCATATTTGTAAGCTGTTTACATGATGGTTCTGACATAATTCACGGTCTAGAATTAGGGGGCGACGATTATGTGACGAAGCCATTTGACTTACATCAGCTGATTGCTCGTATAAAATCGAATTTAAGGCGAGCCCCGTTATTTAATCGACAACTGATGACTAATGAAAAACCTGCCCTTGATACCAACCAGATTGTCATTGAAAATGTGAAAATTAATTTTTACCTTCAAAAGGTTTTTGTGAACGATGAGATTGTACCTCTTTCTAATAAGGAGTTTCTAATCTTATCCATTCTTGCACAAAATCCAAATAAAGTATTAAATAACCACGAACTTTATACTCTTATCTGGGGGGAAGAAAGTCTTGGTGATACACGAACATTGAAGGTTCATATTAGTAATTTGAGAAAAAAATTAGAAGAATACACAGGACATTCAAATTTCATACGGACAGTTCGAGGACTTGGGTATCAGTTTGGTTTAGTAGGAAAAAATACAACCGACTCTTAAGGCTGTAATAAAATTCGATGAAACTACTTTCTTCGATAAGCAGCAATTTAATTTAGTAAAATAGCTGCCAGTCGTTTCTAATTTCAATGCAAATAACGCCTCCCTATTCATTTAGGTTAGCGTTATTTGTTGTTTCTAGAAGTGTATACGTACCCGCTTATTGAACCATCCCTGTATACAGCTCTTGCTCTAGGTTCCATTTGAGTAGTTGCAGAAGAAACAATAGAAGGTTCTTTGTATATGCACCTGGTGCAAAAAATTACTATTCCAACATTTTGGTAGCAACAATAGCATTATTACTTAGCAAACACGGAATCCCATCAATAATTGGATAAGCCAATAAGCTTTCCCTAGAATAATAACATCCGTTTTCTAACGTTATCTTTGTTTTAGTAATTGGACAACATAAATCATATTCTGTTTTCAAAACATTCCCCATTTTTTCTATAACGATAATATTAGCTGGATTTAGTGGATTTACATCATTTTCTAAAGGTTCGTTTAAAATTATCTTATACCCTAATTCCTCAATACACTGCTTTAACCCCTTAACATATCCTAATTTCTCCATTCTTTCTTTTGCTTCCTCGCTAGCATTTTCGTAACAAGGTTCCACCAAAACTACATACCTACTAGAAATACGATAGAGTTCTTCAATAGCCTCTTTTTCTTTGCCACCATTTGGCTCTAAAGCATGGACTGTGTATACCAGTTCGATAGAGTTGTCTGCTATAGGTAAATTAAAAAGATCACCAGTAAATAATACAGGTTTGTGATTTCCAACCCCTAAATTTTTCAAATGAAGATTTGCATATTTGATTCTCGACCAAGATAAATCTAACCCTAGTACTTTTTTGGGTTTATAATTAAGTGAATTAAGAATTTCACCTAAGGATGTAGCTTCTCCAACACCTACTTCAATGATACTCTCACAAGCTTCAAGTTCGTTATTCAAAACACCAATTAATTTCTCTAAATGCTTCTTTTTCTCAAATGCATTCTCGTTGTAAGCTTTTGTATATGTACCTGCTTGAAAATCATAACTTATTAAAATATCTTCTAAAGAATTCCCCTCTGAATCGGAAAGACCCTTGAGATAATTTGTAATATTTACATTTTGTTCTGTATATAAATACTTAATTCTGTTTAATAAACCTAATTTGTCCAAGGTCATACCCCCTAAATAATTTGATATCCAGCACTAAATGTTTTTCAAGTATCGTTGCACCTAAGGCTATATTTGCTACTGTATATCGTGTATACTCAATGCAGAAAATATTAAAAAAGTGTCAATGAAGGAGTATATCCATTTTGACAAATCGTAGTTTTTTAGTTTAAGGGAGCGAGCGATAATAAAATTAATTGCGTCTGCCCCCAGTGCAAAAAATACAATTATTTTTTCTTTAATAAAAACCAAGTAGAATCATCTTGTGGGAAATTATGATCTCTATGATAACTAAATCCATAATCCACCAGTTCTAAATCAGGATATGTATCTAATAATTCACCGGCAAAATCTCTTTTAAATAACTTATCCTCATGTCCACGATAATGCACTGTTACAGGTGTTGGATTATAGTATTCTACGACACAAATATATTTGCTTGAAGCAGAATATAATTTTTCGTATACATTTTTCAGCTCATCAGGATTAATATGAATTAATACGCCTTTAATTAAGATGAAATCAAAAACTTCCTTTTCATTAAAATCTAAAATTGACATTGGATATAATTTCCCATCATTTACACGCACTACATCTTTTAAAATCTCTCTTGCTTTTGGATTTATTTCTATCGCTGAACAACTCATCTGAGGAAAAATTGTTTGAATCGCTCTTAAATTCAATCCGATATTTGCACCAAACTCTAATACTGTATTCACTCCCTGTGTTTTCCCTAAGATATTAGAAAACAAGTGAATATTACTTGCTAAAAACTTATTTGCTGTATTTCTTTCTACATATTCATCTCCAAATTGTCCATACCAAAAATTCTCTTGCTCTGTTTTAAACTTCATCGTGAAACACCCTTCTTCTTATAAAATTAAATATCTTCTGATAACGCTCTTCATCGGTGAACTGTTAATCAATCTGCATTATTTTTACTTGTATAGAAAATTTCATCAAATCGTAATTTATCATCTATATATTACCTCGATAGCCATCAAGAAAATTCTAGTTGATTAATAACAATCATCTCTTAGGTTCAGGAGCAAACTTTCAATAATAAATCTTATACTTTCATTCGTTAACCCCGGATGCACTGGCAACGTTAACGCCTTCTCATACCAAGCTTCAGCTACAGGACATAGCCCATACTTGTAGCCTAGCTTTTCGTAATATGGATGCCAATATACTGGTATATAGTGTACATGTACGCCGATATTTGCCTTGCGCATTGCATCAAAAACTTGCTTGCGATCCACATTTTCAAGCTGCACCATATATAGATGCCAACCAGATTCCGTGTTAGCTAGTTGCTTCGGTACTATGATTCCGTTAACATCCTCAAAAGCCTCTGTATACATAGCTGCAATTTCCTGACGACGTGTGATAAATGCATCCAGCTTCTTTAGCTGTGACACGCCAAGTGCTGCCTGCAAATCCGTCATACGATAATTATAGCCAAGCTCCCTCATCTCATAGTACCAGCCGCCCTTTTCAGCTGAATAGGGTACCTGCTCAATGCCGTGGCTGCGAAACTGTAACATCTTCTTATAGTACTCTTCATTGTCCGTTACAATAATACCACCTTCTGCAGTCGTCACCGGCTTTACTGGATGGAAGCTAAACATCGTCATATCGGCAGTTGTCCCTACCTTACGACCTTTATATGTTGCGCCTAGTGAATGTGCGCCGTCTTCAATCACAACAAGATTATGCTCTTTGGCAATAGCCATAATTTCATCGATATCAACAGGCTGTCCCGTGAAGTCAACAGGAATGATTGCCTTTGTCTTCGCCGTAATATTATTTTTGATTTCCTGTGGAGCGATATTATAAGTCACTGGATCAATATCGGCAAATACAACTGTACCGCCTACATAACGTACACAGTTGGCACTAGCTGCAAATGTAATCGGACTTGTAATGACCTCATCACCTTCACCAATTCCCGCAGCATAGCAAGCACCATGTAGCGCAGCCGTACCATTACAGAATGCCACTGCATACTTTGTCCCTACATAATCGGCAATGGCTTGCTCAAATTCTGCAATTTTTGGTCCTTGTGTTAAAAATGGTGAACGAAGTATTTCAATGACAGCTTGAATGTCTTCTTCATCTATTTGTTGACGACCATAGGAAATAAATTCATTCATAATAATAGCTCCCAGCTAAGTGGTGTTCCTTTTTTTACATCTTGTTTGATCGCTTTACCTAATACCAAATCAAAATATTTCGTAGGTAATCCTAAACCTGGACGGACATTACGTATATTTTGTTCTGTTAGAATGTCCCCAGCCTTTAAATCTTCTCCAATATATAAAGAACGGCGGAATTTTGTAGAATCCTTTTCAGCGTTTGTCGGTCCATAGCTTACTTTCCCTATGCTTTGCCAAGCACGCTCCGTCTCCTCAACTAACATTTTTAACTCATGTGGTTCCATTGAAAACGCTGAATCTACACCACCTTCAGCACGGGAAGTTGTAAAATGCTTTTCAATGACAGTTGCCCCCAATGTTACTGCTGCAACTGATACACCAACACCCATAGTGTGATCCGATAGTCCGATTTCAGTTTCAAATAATTCACGCATATGTGGAATTGTAGCTAAATTTGAATTTTCAGGCGTTGCAGGGTATGTGCTTGTACATTTTAAAAGAATTAATTGATTATTCCCTTCTGCTTTAAATGTACGCACAGCTTCATCCAGTTCAGCTGCTGTTGCCATCCCTGTAGAAATAATTGTAGGCTTACCTGTACGTGCTACTTTGCGAATTAACGGTAAATCAACATTTTCAAACGAAGCAATTTTATATGCTGGTACATCTAATGTTTCTAAAAAATCGACTGCTGTTTCATCAAACGGTGAGCTAAATGCTATTAAACCTAGCTCTTTTGCTTTATCAAAAATTTGTTTATGCCACTCCCAAGGTGTATACGCTTCTTTGTATAAATTATAGAGTGAATTGCCCTTCCAAAGATTTGTATCGTCTTGAATGAAAAACTCATCTGTATGTACATCTAACGTAATCGTATCGGGTGTATACGTTTGTAATTTTAATGCATCCACACCTGCTTCAGCGGCTAACTCTACTAAATGTAAAGCACGCTCTAAAGACTGATTATGATTACCTGACATTTCTGCAATAATAAATGGCTTTGTATGTTGACCAATCTCTTTATGTCCAATTTTTATCATACGTTCAACTCCAATATTTCGTGCAGCCATGCATTTGGCTGCTTATTTGCTGTCAATTGAAGGCCTTTTTTACTCATGCCTTCAATTTTTAAATTTGTTAATAAGTTTTTATACGTTTCAACAGTCACCTGTTCATGCCAGCCTAAATTTATAATTACACCTAGGCTAGCTGCATATTCAGTCGGTACACTTTGATTATCGGCAACAATTGTTGCACTTGAAGGCAAACCAACATAACAACGCTCCCACATTGTGGACCCGCCGGCGCCAATCGCAAAATCAACCTGTTGCATCAGACAAGCCATATAGTCAATTTGGCAATGGTAATGGTAGCCTTTCGTTAAACAAATCGTTTGTACTTGTTCCTTCATCGGATTACCATTTCCGACAACTACATCAATATGCTCAAATGTAAATCTATCCAGTGCCTTTAAAATTTTCATCGTTTCATTTGTAGGGTCTGTTCCACCCATAAATACGAGCAAACGATTAACTTGAGTTGTCCGCTGTCTTAGCTGCTGTCTTGCTTCAATAAACTCATCACGCATAATCAAATATTTTGGACCGAGTAGTTTTACACAATGCGCTGGCACTAGTCCATCATAGCGTGTCTCATAGTGCGGCACAGCATTTTGGTCGAACAATATATCACAGTCATGCTCACGTGCTAAATCATCGATGACAACTAACTTTTTCGTATAAGACCGGATCATCTGCTCCCATTCAATACCAAGTCCATAATGATCAACGATATACGTGTCAGCCCGTTCAACATCTGTACAATTTTCAAAGCCTTGCTGTGTGACAAAATCGATTAAGTTGCCTTCAAGATTTTCCATCCAAAATTTCACATAACAACCTTCAGCACGTAGTTTTTTCGCCACGGTTAAACAACGCATGACGTGGCCACTACCAATTTTAATAGAAGCATCCGTTCGAATCACGACCTTCATCTTTACACCACCGGTTTTTGCTCAATATGCGCATTTATTTTCGCCACTTCCGGCGTCTCTTTTAAATATTGAATCACATCCACACTCGACACAAGCGGATTATTAAAATACTTCGCTACTTCTACAAGCATTGCATAATCTTCCTCTGTATCCAACGTAATACGAAGCTCAGATGCTTGGCGATTTGCTGGTGCTTTATACGTCGCCATTTCAAACTGCTCCTTAAACTCATACGCATAATACGTCACATGCTCACGATGACGTGGCTCCCGACCAACCTCATGAATACGAAGAAGGGCCTCATACGAAATTAACTCCACCGCTAACCCACGCGGTAATTCGCCTTCTAATAACACGACATCCTTACGTTCCTGTTCCATCAATGCCACAATCTCACTTGCCATCTCATAATCGACAAACGGGCAATCAGACGTCACACGCATCACATAGTCAGGCTTATACATTTTTGCACATTGCACGTAACGATCTAGCACGTCATCCTCTGACCCTCGGAAATAGGCTACCTGATGCTTCTTACACCAAGCAACAATTGCATCATCCTGAGGTAATGTACTCGTCGCAACGATTACTTCACTAATCCCTTTAATCGCTCGACAACGCGCGATATCATACGTCAGTACATCTACATCACCAAGTGGTTTTAAAATTTTCCCTGGTAAGCGGGACGAGCCCATTCTTGCTTGTATGATTAATATTATTTTCATAAACTATCCTCTAGCAACTCAATTAAAGTATTATTTTTTAAATATAAAAATGCAATCCTTCTATTGTTAAACGCCACAGCTTCGACTGGATTTACTACTAAAATAGCTTTATTATTTACTAATCTTTCAATTTCATCTTCAAGATTTGAAACAATAAAACATTGGTGATACATTTTAATTTTTTTTTTCAAATAATTATTTATCGGCGAATTTTCGTTTAATGCTTCTAATAGTTCTATTCTAAAAGGACCATTTTTCATAAAGAGTCCACGTACATTTTGAGTAAAATCTTCAAAAGAAGGACCTTCAACTTCAAACCCTAATTGTTCATATATTTCAACTTCTTTTTTAATTTCTTTACAGGCAATACCTATGTGATGAAACACATACATAAACTATCTCTCACTTTCAAAATTAATATCAAAGATTAATTTCTCTGTCTTTTGTTCTAATTTCGAAATCACTTCATCTGTATTTTCCCCATTTATACTAGCCAACCAATCGAAAGAAGGCCTATTTCTCGGTCCCTCTTTCATTTCAAAGGAAACTGGAAATACATTAGCGTCATTTTTTAAGATATTTAACAATGCTATATCTTCTACAAATCTCCCTAGTGCTCTACAACTAAAGACTATTTCTTTAAAAGACATAAAATTACTTTCTTTTTCTATGATAATTACGCCAATAATACCACTATCATTCAGTTTATCACTTAACGTTATTGTATAAATTTCATAAGAGGAATTATTGAATAATTCTTCAATTTGAGCTAACTGATACCTCTTCAAAGATACATTAAATTGATTTGTTTTATTACTTAGCTCAACTATTCTTTGGATATGACTAGGTTCATTTTTAAAGATGCCAATCTTCATTTCCAACTCATTTAAATATTGTATCCCATCTTTTTTAATAGACTCTATCCTTGTTTGATTGGCAATTAAATCAAGTTGTCTTTTTTCAGATAATGTATCCTTATATTTTGAGAAAAGATACGGATAATTGTTCAATGCTTCGAAAGTTCCCTCTGCTTCTTGATCGGCTAAAATTAAATGCAAGTTGCTCAGCGTATTTTTGACTGATAATAGCTCCGCAGGATTGTCATCAATGAACAAGGCAGCTGACGAATCAATATTGACTTTCTTTAAAATTGTTGATATATTTTCAGCTTTCGTTTTCCAATTAGCCTCAACAAATACAAAATCCTTTAAATCCATCCCTTTTATAATATTTGCTTTAAAGAGCTCTTCGACATCCTTCATTTCATTTTTAGAAGCAATCGCTAGCAACACACCATTATTTTTTATCTTCTTTAAAAGAATATGTAGTTTCCTGTGATAATCATTCACTTCTAAATTTTCTATCCCATCTTCTCCTAAAATCCCTTTATATAAAGTATTATCTAAATCAACAATTATCAATTTAAGTTTAGGTGCAATAAATGAAGTAATAAGTTGATTCACTAGATAGCGAGAGATTATTAATGAAAATTTATTGGAAAAAGGAAAGTTACTTAATTCATCATTTCTTATATCATAAGACGAACTCCCAACATAACTAGCCAAATAATTTATATCAATAATTTCTATATTAGGAAATTTATTTTTCAGGTTGAATAGTTGATAGTTCAGCTCGTAAATGGTATTTCTTTCTTCAACATCAGCAGCTAGTTGCATATTTTCAACACCGAAATTACTGGGCCAGTTATTAATTAAAACAGGAATACTTATATTCTCTAACCTTTTCTCTAACCAAATTAAAATATCTGCCACGGTCATCGTGTTTAAATATAAGCGCCAATCCAACCAAAGAATATATATATCTGCTGACACTCCACCCAAACTACTTAACGAATTATCATAATTAGAATACATCACATTAAACTGCCTATTAATGTAATGCCCAAATGATTTGAATGAGCCTTCTAAAAATTCAAATGGCAATGTTCTTTGAACATAAATATTTAAAATATCGCCTTCTTTAATTTTAGCTGATTTTAAGCTTCTAGCATTCATATTTTTTGATAAATATAAACTTTGATTATGAATTATTTCTTCAATCATACATATGCTCCTTATATTTTTATAAAATTTAAGTCGAACAAGCTAGTGCTTACTCGACTTATAATCTAACTATTTATTTTTCAATAACGTTATAATTGAATCTATATTTTTTATACTAGCCACTTCATTAGAGCTAAATCGAACATCAAATTCTTCTTCAATTTCCATTATTACTTCTAAATGCTTAATAGAATCCCATTCAGCATTCACTTCTCTATCTAATAGCTTCTCATCATCTACTTCTAGAATTTGGAATAGTAATTCTTTTACTTTTTCATTCATAATTTCAGCTTCCTTTAATTATATCTATTTGAGGTTTATACTTTTCAAACTTACCCCTTGTTTCAAACCAATTTTCCTTAGTTATCTCATATAAATAGACATCATGCCAATTATTATTCTTTAGTATATGCTTTTCTAAAATACCAACATGTCTTACATTATATTTTTTTCTAATTCTTTGGATTGAATCATTAATATCCATCACTTCACATATAACTTTTTCTAAACCCATTACTTCAAACGCATAGTTATAAACATAAGCATCAATAAATGCACCTAGCATTAAATAGTTTTCATCGCCTATATAAAAATGCCAAATGGCTCTTTTATTATGTCGATCGATTTCACTATAGGAAACTACACCTATTAAGACTTCATTAACTTCCATAACAAAATATTTACTACTTGTTTCCACTTGAATTTTTTCAAACCACTTTTTTTGTTTCTCCATATCATTTTCTACATTTGTAAACATTACCTTTGTGACATGGGGTAACTGTCTCCAAAATAGAATTTGTTCCAGATGTTTTTCCTCAATTGGCATCCATTTCATAAATTCACCATCTTTATAATTTATCCTACTCGAATACAATATATGATATGTTAAGAGATAATGGGGACCTTTGTAATGTGTAATTGTTAAGTCCTAACACTTCCATAACCGCTAAAGTTTCTCCTGGAAACATTGCATAATTTAATTCATCAAATACTAAAATGCTTCCTTTAACTAATCTCGGCTTAATCTGCTCTAAACATACTTTAGTAGGCTCATAAACATCAAAATCAAAATAGGCTAAAGCAATAATTGTTTCTGGATGTTCATTTATATAGTTCGGTAGAGTTTGAGTAGCATCTCCCTTAACTAATTCATATTTTTTCGTATGACTAATAGGACTTTCTAACTTATGATAATCTAAAACGTTACTTAAATACGCTTCGTAGTTTTCAGTAACTTTATAATCACCAACATTTAAATCTCCATCGTGTGCATGTACACTTGGGAACCCTTCAAATGTATCGAACCCAATAATTTTTCGTGTATAATTGTAGGGTCATACATCCCTCTAAATGATTCAAACAGGGCTAAATTTTGACACCATCTTACACCAAATTCCATTACCACACCATGCGTATTGATAATTTGTTTGTAAATATCATGGATTGCTAAAATTCTTGATAAACTTTGTCGGTTGATATATAAACCTAAATTTGAAAGACGTTCATCTTCTTTTATTGGGGAGTTAATAAACATTTTATAAAAATTCGATCTATTATTAATTTCTTTGCTATTCGATTACACTTTAACCTTAATCAAAAAAACACCTCTTAAATTATTTCTGTCTCTCAAAGTAGCTTAAAATATTTCTACCTAAGCCCATTTGCGCTAAAATTGTATAAATATTCACTAATTTTTCCATATCAGTATCATTTAAATAATTTTCAATTTGCACGCGTTTATTATGCAAAGATTTTCCGATTTTTTTATCTTCAATATAATTCGAATTGGGGTCAAGTAAATTTAAATCAATTGGATAATCAGCAACTGTTGTAAGTCTATTAAAGCCATGTGCCTTACAAAGTTTACTTAAAGACGTATCCGTAAAATAACTAATATGATCTGGAGCAGCTATCCAATATTTATGCTTAACTAATTTTCTTTCCATTAAATCTGCCTGTAACTTTGAGAAATCATTCGGTACTTCAATCATTAATATCCCATTATCAGCTAACAAACCATGAACTAAATCTAAAACATTCCCCGGGTCTAATACGTGCTCTAAAATGTTATCCATTAAAATCACATCATACTTCTTCTTACTTTGAACAAGCTCTTTTAGATTTTCAATTATTTCACCCGTTTTCAAGTTATGTAATTGATCTTCATTTTGAGTTAACACCCCATGATTGCTATAATCAATCCCTGTAACACACATACCTTTCTCTTCAAAAAACTTTAAGGCGTAACCTTCTCCACATCCAACATCTAAAAAGGTCTTCCCCACTAAATCTTGTTGCATTAGTTTCTTCAAAACAAATTCTTTTTGAGCTAACTTATTTTTTAAGTAAGTTAAATCTTGTAATGAATATTCCTTTTGATAAAGGCTAGATTCTTCTTGATAATATTTTTTTGCGTAATATTCTTGTAACTCATGTTCAGAAGGCTTATTTTCTATTTCAAAATAGCCCATTTTATTTTGTTGAATTCTATACACTTATTTCACAGCTCCTATTTTTAATGCTGTCTTATATACAATGATTATATTTTAACAATTAAATTCTTAAGTTCTTCAATAGAAAGCCAGTCACTATTATTATCACTTGTATAAGCAAAACCTTCTGATAATGGTTTCCCGCCCATTAACTCTGTAGTAGACCACCAAGAAAGCTCAGGTTGAATCACGTAATATGTATCAAACTCAAGTGTATGCCTCGCATCATCTTCCATAATCATCGCCTCATGTAGCTTCTCGCCAGGACGAATACCGATGATGTCAATTTCACATTCAGGCGCAATTGCTTTGGCTAAATCCATGATATTCATACTTGGAATTTTTGGCACAAAAATCTCGCCACCTTGCATACGCTCTAAGTTATCTAACACAAATTGGACACCTTGCTCTAATGTTATCCAGAAGCGCGTCATACGTTCATCTGTAATTGGCACGCGACCAGTATGCTTGATTTTTTTAAAGAAAGGCACAACACTGCCGCGACTTCCAACTACATTACCGTAACGCACAACAGCAAAACGTGTTTTCTTCTCCCCTACGTATGCATTCGCGGCTACAAATAATTTATCTGATGCTAATTTTGTCGCACCGTATAAGTTTACTGGCGAACACGCTTTATCGGTAGAGAGTGCGATCACCTTTTCAACACCACGATCAATTGCGGCTTCAATAATATTTTGAGCACCGTGAATATTCGTTTTTACCGCTTCAAATGGGTTATACTCACACGCATCTACATGCTTCATGGCTGCAGCATGAATGACGATATCTACACCGTCAAACGCTCGATATAAACGGTCTTTATCGCGAACATCACCAATAAAGAAACGGATACGTTCATCTTGGAATTCCTGTTTCATCTCGTATTGTTTTAGCTCATCTCGGCTGAATACAATAATTTTTTTCACATCTAATGTTAGTGCTTTTTGGATGAATTTTTTACCGAAGGAACCTGTACCACCTGTAACTAAAACTGTTTTATTTTTTAAATTGCTCATCGTGTAACTTCCTTCTGATTGTTGAGAATCGACTTTTTTTGTCTTATTTAAATCATATTTCACTTTTTGCATAATTGGAAATAGTATTTCCGTATTTTCATAGACACTTCCTAAATAAGAATAAATAATATTGATAAATTTCTCTGCTTTTTTTCGTGGCTGTTTTTCTTGCTCTACTAATTTATAGTGGCGCATAAACTTTTCATTTTGAACTACAATAGCGGGTTTAATAATAAATTGATGGCTATGTGATTCAACTACTTTTATAAAATTTTTAAAAAATTCTCGAACTAAATCATCTATTTTCGAATAAATATTTGCTTCATATTTCTGCTTAATTTCATTCGCAATTTTCACTGACTTATCGATATTCTTCATCATACGAGTATAATCATCAAAAAGCTTATTGAATTCTGCTATACCATCATCATATTCTACCTCATCAATGACCCAATCATTTTTAACAATATTTTTCTTTATCAGTAGTGTTTCTTTTACTGTTTTCAGCGTTATATGTTCTGCACCTTCAATATGCGCACCCTTTTTAGTCGTATTAATAACCTTTCCCTGACTGTACATTTTAATAATTCGTTCTAAACCTTCTTTCATGTCTAAGAAGCCTTCATTCGTGTACATATCATTTCCGTCTACATCTTTTGTTAAAATTCTATTTTTTAGCTCTTGCTCGTTTAACCCGTTATATCCACGAGCCAATTCTCCGCCATCGCCATACACCACATCATTTAAATAGCCTAAGTTTTGTCCGGCTAAAATAATAGGATCCATTTTTAATTTTTTGGCTACTTGTAACGTCATTACCGCGATTGATGGTGAATCTACAATTATTTGGTGTTCTTTGACATCAAGCAAATTCGTAGCTATCTTATCTGCACTTGTTATCATATGTACTTGCTTTGAAGGATAATCGATAATCGATTCAAAACCAATCGAGCTCCCAAAAACAAGTGGTAAGTTCATTAGGTTTTGTTCCTTTATTTTAAGCAGAACTTTTTGGTTGGCTTCCCCTGGGTCATACGAAAATACTGCATCTGGAATGATATGATGGTGTAATAATACGTTTACACCTGATCCGACAGCAAAAAGATAGGCCGAGCCTTCTTCTTTAATTTTTCGTATTTCTTCAATTTCTTCGTTTAATGAAGGACCTGCCGCAACGATGATAACAGGCTTATTTTCAAAAATTTGTTGGTACTTTTCTGTAATGATATTCGAGCTTTTTAAAACTGATGGATAATTTAATAAAGAGTTGGCAATCCATCTTCTTTGAAACACAATATTTGTTACTAATGACCGTTTAGATGATTTTAAATTATCTACCAATTGTTGCTTCGTGTTTTTAATTTCATCTTCATATATGCGTAAATAACTCGGCCAAATTAATGTAGCTGTCATTTCAGAAAAGTTTTTCGCCATTTGCTGAGAATTTTGCACTTCTTCTAATTTCGTAAAGATGGTTACGATGTTTTTAGGTAGCTTATGCGTAGACACATAATTATGTAATATTTCAATATTTGGCTCGAATAGCGTTACTTTTAGCTTTGGATATTGTTTTAGTAGTTGTTCTAGATGATAGCCTAATCCAATACCGATAACAAAAATATGCTTTGTTTGCGTTAAATCTTCTACACTATCTACATAAGATTGAACTTCCTTTTTCGGATTGTACTTACTATGAATATAGACAGGTTTTCCATCTTTTAAAATGGCTAGTGTAGGTTCCCCTTGACGTGATGGCTCCACAATAATTGTAGATGATTCCTCTCTATTTTCTAATTCTACTAATCGATTGTATACTGCATTATTTAAACTTCTAAGTATCGCTCTATTATCTACAAGCATGCACATAACTCCCTAATGTTTTATTGTCTAAATACCCATTCACTGGCACTCGAAAATACGGGTTTAATTTCGTATTCAAATAGGTCGGCAACTAATGTGAAATCCTGTTCTTCAATAGCATTATTAATCTCAGTCATAAACTCTGTTGCTTCTGAGATGCGACTATTGATGTGAAAGCCTTCATTTGCCAATATTTCTTCCACCTTCAACAACCATTCTAAACCTTCTGCAAAGTTGGCAATAGATTGAAATGCATCTGCTAATTTACCCGTACGTAGATTATTAGAAATTGTCTGGCATCCTTCTCCCACTTTACTTATGTATTCGTAATATGTATTTTTTACTTCCTCTATTTCAATCTTCATGAAATGTCACTCTTCTCTTATTTATTTTCTTTCTTTATATCGACTAAACAAAAAAAACCTTAATACAAAAAGCCACCCCAATTTTGGGATGGCTTTTGCATTACTTATTAGGATTAACCTAATAATTGTAATACACCTTGTGGCTGTTGGTTTGCTTGTGCAAGCATTGATTGAGCCGCTTGCGTTAAGATGTTGTTCTTCGTGAATTCCATCATAGATGCAGCCATATCTGTATCACGGATACGAGATTCAGCAGCTGTTAAGTTTTCAGAAGATGTACCTAAGTTGTTGATTGTGTGCTCTAAACGGTTTTGAACAGCACCTAGCTTCGAACGTTCTGCAGATACTTTTGTAATCGCATCATCAAATGTTTTAATCGCTTTTGCAGCATCTTCGTGAGTTAAAACATTTAAAGACTGCTCTTTAATTTCACTATTTGTACCGTCAGTTACGCCAAATTTCTCATCAGTACCAGTTGTTGTAATGCCTAAAGCCGCAGCACGCATATCCTCTAATGATACAGAAATCGCTTGATCTTTATTGGCACCGATTTGGAATTTAAGAGCAGCATCTTTTGTCGAATCTGCAACTCCTTCAGTAATTGTCTTAGTAGCTGATGTAGTTTTTAATTTAATAGAAGTTTCTCCTACGGCTGTTATACCACCAGCTATGTTAAAGTCAAACTTCAATCCTTGTTGGTCATAAGTAAACTGTCTTCCACTACCTGCAGCTAATTCAGCTGCAGCATATTCAGTTTTTTGGACAGAGTTACCACCGTTCAATAATTCCACCGTTACTTTACCAGATGCGAATGAAAGTTTCACTTCATCTACATTTTCTGGGAAACCTGACCCTACTGCAAAGTTAATAATCTCTGTGTCCGAAACCGTTGCACCTGAATTCACAGTACCAGTTGTGGCACCTAACGCGATTGTATCTGTAGCTAAATCAATTGTTTGTGATGTAGCATCTCCATCTAACTTAATAGTAGCTGATTCACCATTTTTCCAGTTCGCAACTTGATCTTTCGTTAAAGAGAATGAAACGCCATCCAGATCAAAATTATAATTTCCACTTGCATCTGCAGTCATCGTTTCATCACTTAATGCAATCGTTCTACCACCAGTATCAGTAGCTGAAATGGAAACTAGCATTTGGCCTGAAGCATCTTTCGTGATTTTAATTTCGTTTTTTACACCCGAAGTTGTTGTATCTAAAGCACTCCAGTCTAAACCATTTTGAGCTGAACCTGAAATCTTTACTGTAGCACCTGAGCCAGTAACTTGTTTGCCACCCGAAGACCATGAAATCGCATTTTCACCAATTGTATATGACTTCGCATCTGCTTGAATTACCGTTTTTGTTACTGCATCAGAACCAGAAACTTTCGCAGTTGCTGAAAGTTCACCATTAACTAACTTCTTCGTGTTGAACTCCGTTGTATTACCAATACGGTTGATCTCAGACGTTAATTGGTTGATTTCTTTTTGGATCTCTTCACGGTCGCCAGTTGTGTTTGTATCGTTACCAGCTTGTACAGCTAATTCACGCATACGTTGTAAAATTGAGTGCGTTTCGTTTAATGCACCCTCAGCCGTTTGGATTAAAGAAATCCCGTCTTGTGCGTTTTTAGACGCCATGTCAAGACCACGGATTTGTCCGCGCATTTTTTCAGAGATTGCTAAACCAGCAGCATCATCGCCCGCACGGTTGATTTTGTACCCTGAAGATAATTTTTCTAACGCTTTTGATGTTTGCGTGTTGTTAAACGCTAAGTTACGGTGCGTGTTTAACGCAGAGATATTATGTTGAATTCTCATAATAGAATTCCTCCTTGAATTGTTTTTTATCATTCCACGTCCGTGTGGAACGTGTGTCGCTAAGGTGCACCTTAGCCTTACACACTATATATCGTACCCTCTAAAAAATGTTTAATAGTTTTTTAAAGATTTTTAAAGATTTTTTAACTTTAGCTTAGCAGCTGTAAAACACCTTGTGGCTGTTGGTTTGCTTGGGCTAGCATACTTTGTGCGGATTGTGACAAAATATTGTTCTTCGTCAGCTTTATCATGCTACTGGCCATATCTGTATCGCGGATGCGGGATTCTGAGCTGGTTAAGTGCTCAGCGGCATTGCCTAGATTTAATGCGGCATGCTCCAAGCGATTTTGTATCGCCCCTAAATACGAGCGTTCGTTGGAGATAAATTCGATGGCTTTGTCGTAGCTCGCGATTGACGCAGAAGCGCTTTCGTATGCTGTAATATCTACTTCAGCGATACCTAGCTGCTTGGCTGAAATATTCGGTAACTCCATCGTAATCGATTGTCCTGCATTGGCTACGGCCTGTAGCTTTACCTGTTTGTCATCCCATTCATCTTCCTGTAACGGCTTTAGTGTATTGAATTCTGTGCGAAGGGCAATATGATCAATTTCGTCATTGACTTGCTCTAGCTCTTTTTGCAGCTGCTCACGGTCAAACGCCGTATTCGTATCATTCGCCGCCTGTACCGACAGCTCACGTCCGCGCTGTAGCATCGCGTGAATCTCGGTCATTGCACCCTCTGCTGTTTGCACCATACCGATTGCATCCTGTACGTTTTTGTGTGCCATGTCGAGTCCACGAATTTGCCCACGCATTTTTTCTGAAATCGCTAGTCCTGATGCATTGTCAGCAGCACGATTAATCGATGAACCGGAAACAAGCTTTTCAAATTCACTAGCTCCCTTTGTTTTATTGGCATTTAAATGGCGGTATGTGTTGAGTGAGCCAATATTATGTTGGATTTTCATAAATATTCCTCCCCTAATATCGTGTACATACTCTCAATTATACCAACTAAAAAATAGATTAGAATACAAAAACCTACATTTTTCTATGTATGATCTACAGAAAAATGTAGGTTGTCGTTCTTTAGTAACTCCATCTTCTTAGCCTAAAAGCTGTAAAATCCCTTGTGGCTGTTGGTTTGCCTGACCCAGCATACTTCGAGCAGCCTGTATTAATATATTATTTTTTGTAAACTTCATCATTTCAGCTGCCATATCAGTATCGCGGATGCGAGATTCTGCATTTGTCAGATTTTCTGCTGCTGTGCCTAGGTTATGGATTGTATGCTCTAGGCGGTTTTGAAGGGCACCAAAATTAGAACGCGCAGATGAAATAATACTAATTGCACGGTCAAATGCTGTAATGGCTACAGTCGCCTCTTCATGTGATGTCAGTTTTTGATTGGCAATACCTAAATTTTCTGCAGAAATATTATACGTTTCCATCGTGAGCGATTGTCCTTTGTTTGCCCCAATTTGGAATTGCAGCGTCTCTCCTGTACGAATAGAGTCGATTCCATCACTCAATGCTGCTGGATTCTTTTCTGAAATATTTAAAGCCTCTTTGTACGTAGAAGCATGCCATTTATACGTAAACATCGTACCCGATTCTATTGGATTTGGCGTGTCAGGTATAATTCCCTCATCACCTGATCCATAGGTCGTACCATTAATTGTTTTACCTTCTAAAATACTGCCTGTTTCTGTTATTTTTGCCGGGTCAAAGAGGTTTAAAGTCGCGACAAAGTTCTGACCATTAGTCCCTTTAAAATCTGTCATAAACTGTGCATTAGTTTGGCCGATATATGTTTGCATGACATCATCAAACGTAGCACTAGTTTGGGTTAAAGCATTCATAAAGTCTTTTATCGTATTCGATGTACCGTTCGCTGTATTATAGTCATCTATCTGTTTTATTAAATACTTAGAAGCTAAATAACCTGCTGAATAACCCGGTGAATCTGTTGCTGTTTCCGTTAAGTTCAGTAAACTTTGAATAACATCCGCTTGGTCTGTTGCAGATAAAGTTGCATAATTAGCACTCTTTGATGTTACTGCAATATTGTTTAAATCTCCGCGGACACGCTCATTCGCACCTGCTACAAGCTCTGCCATCCCCTCTGAAAACCAAAATGGGCGATCTGTATTACTAATACCTGCTCCAGACATCACACCATGTACCATTTCATGCGCAATGATTCTATCAGAGGCTACCCACAATGGCGTGTCGCTAAAAAAATCATCCTTATCGATATTTAATTCATAAGGATACCCTTTTCCAGTAACTGAATCATATTTTGACCATACTGAGGCTACCCAACCTCCTGCTCCGCCATTATCATATTTCACTTCAATTTCATAGGGAGCTCTTGTTGTTAATCCAAATGCATCTGTTACGGCTTTTTCAGTTGTTCTAATGACATGTCCTACTAAATCTTCTGTTAGTTTACGAATACGTGGATCAATTAAATCCCCAATATCATCTAATTCTTCCAATTCCCCTAACGGTGGGAGATCAGATGTTAATAACTTTTTTGTATTAAATTCTGTACGGCCCGCTAAGTGATCAATCTCTGCATTTATTTGCTCAAGTTCTTTTTGTAGCTGCTCACGGTCAAACCCTGTATTCGTATCATTTGCCGCCTGTACTGAAAGTTCACGTCCACGCTGTAGCATCGCATGAATTTCCGTCATCGCACCTTCTGCTGTTTGCACAAGAGAGATTGCGTCTTGTGTGTTTTTAGCAGCCATATCTAACCCACGAATTTGACCACGCATTTTTTCTGAAATGGCTAAGCCAGCTGCGTCGTCACCTGCACGGTTAATTTTGTAGCCAGATGATAGCTTTTCCAATGATTGACTCAAATGATGGTTCGATATACTTAGTGCACGATACGTATTAATTGATGCAATATTATGCTGTATACGCAATGTAGCTCCTCCTTTACTTAAATGTT
Organism: Lysinibacillus sp. RU7; assembly: GCF_057837305.1. NCBI lineage: Bacteria > Bacillati > Bacillota > Bacilli > Caryophanales > Bacillaceae > Lysinibacillus > Lysinibacillus sp. RU7. The sequence goes on from NZ_JBYQFK010000002.1 coordinate 30,879, forward strand.
TTTCGAGAATACTTTCTCTTTCATTTTAATCGACTAAAATACCTAATTTTAAATATTAGAAAAACACATTTCGCGCGTATAAATTATACATTTTCATCTAATTTTATAAAAAAATAACAAGTTTTCTCTGTTCCAACTCCAAAATTCCTAGTAAACTAAAATGAGAATACATTACTAACCGTTATTTTAATCGAAAATGGTTTGTAAGGGGAGTTAAACTTTACATAATTTAGGTAAAATTTTCTTAATCTTAGTAAAGGGGACAACAGTTTGAAGAAAGATGATCGCTTTTCCAATGGTTGACTCAAATGATGATTCTATATGGTTAGTGCACGATATGTATTGATTGATGTAATGTTATGCTGTATACGCAATGTAGCTCCTCCTTTACTTAAATGTTTTTTGCGAATAAATTCTCTCGTTTTAATCGACTAAAATACCTAATTTTATTACCTTGAAAAACTTATACTTCCTTATCCAACTAAAAAAGCAAACAGCCACTAGCTGCTTGCTCGTTTATTTCTTCTTAAAGTTTTTCAATAATTCGATTGATACATTTGTCGCTTGCTTATTTTGCTCTTGAATGGCTTCGAATATCTCTGAGCGATGGACTTTGACTGTTTTTGGGGCTACGATACCTAATTTGACCTGCTCGCCCTCAATCGCTAAAATTTTAACCTCAATCTGGTCGCCAATCATGATAGACTCGCCTTTTTTTCTTGATAGCACTAACATTTACTTCGCACTTCCTTCCAGTTCTACTAGAGGCTGCTTTAGTGGATATTTACTACTATCTTGTAAAATAATTTGCTTGCCACATTTTTCATTGATATTCAATACAACAGGTGCTAGTAAGTTTAATGTTGAATTTGAAATAGAATCATTTAATGTCACAATAGAATACGTTACAATTTCCTGTTCATTCTCAACCTGTAAATCTTCCTTGTCCTCTTCACTTAAATCGAAAGCGTAATCTGGCTTGAAGGCAAAAGGATATGCTAGTACAAAACCTACCTCTGCATCCTCCGTCGATTGTAATAAAAGAAACGGCGAATCCTGCTCGATTGGTAAAATAACAAATGAGGTTAATGTAGGAAATCCAGGTAGGCCATTTGTAAATGTATAGATTTCTTTATCCTCTACTTCTACCTCACCTAAAAATTTCGTTTCTACTAACATTACTTCCACTCCTTCTAAGCTAGCACATCTATGCTAACACTTGGTCTTTCTACCATTGTCCCACTTACTTTTCCTGGTGTATAGTCGATTATTGGCTTGTTCACTTTATTTTCGATTTTCGGTTTTTGTGCTTCGATATTTATATCTGTCGTACCAGGTGTATAGTCGATTTTGACAGAGCCGATTGATGGCACAAACCTAATATTATATGGACCTGGTCGTTTGACGCCGTGGTTTTGAGCGGCGATTTGTTGGATGACCTGCCCCTTTTGACCTTTACCGGCGCTATTTTTCATCTGTTGGCCTTCACGTGCACGACGCGCCAAGCCTTCTAGCAAGGTTTGCTGTGCTTTTTGTGCCATGTTTTCCGTTGATTCAAGCGGTCCGACCTGATTTAAATCGCGGCGTGCCTGCGTGGCGTCGATTTTGAGCTGACCGTCTGTCGTCTTAATTTCTAAAATGGCAGCTGGCTGCTCAATTGTTTGCGTCGCATGCGGCTGCTTGATTTTTTGCACTGGGTCCTGCGTGCTGTAGTTTACCTTAATATCCGTCGTCGTAATTTGAATTTGTGGAATGCGCACGTGTATGCCTCCTTTCAACAAAAGCACTTGGAAAATGCCACGCGCCTAACGCATAAAGTCTACTAAAGTCTGTTGAATAATTTTCGCGCCAACAGATAATGACGCCTGATGGATTGATTCTGCTGTCGTCATTTGCGTAATGGCCTTGGCATAGTCGGTGTCTTCGTTGTTCGACATTTGCTTTGTGACCTGAATCTCTTGAATATCTAGCCGGTTGATCATGAGCTCTAGACGGTTTTGACGTGCACCGACATCAGCACGCGCATCAAGCACGATTCCTTGTAGCACACTTAAGTCGTCCTTTTTGTTTTGACCAGATGGATCGACGACGCCCCCCAGTAATGACTGGATATTATCGTGGTTTGGGTTTTTCTCTGGATCTAGCGCAGCTGATACGGTTTTCATCAGCTGATCGAGACGCCCAAAAATCTCAGCTCCTGGGAAGTTACCATTTAACTGAATCCCGTCGAACACTTCCATACGTACTTCCTGCGTACCCGAATTGACTGTTAACTCAGTTACAGTTGGTTCAAGTGGAATGCGGTAAACGACCTTTTTTTCAACTGTTGTCGCTGTTGCCGTCGTAATCGTTACCTTGTTTGGGTCAGCTGGATCTTTTACTTCCGTCACTCCCACAGGTGTAAGTGGATTTGCTGGATCTCCTGGATTTGCTGGAGGTACCGGATTCGGTATTGGTGCGTCCTTTGAAAGCTCTACTTCAATGTACGAAACAGCCTGTAAAGGGTCAACTTGCTGCCCCTTTAAATCCTGAAACTTTGTATTTAATATGCGGTCGGTTACTTTAGTAATTGGCGGTGTTAAAGCAGCTAACGTCGCGTCGATACCATCATCAGAAATTTTTTTTAAAAACGCCTGCTGTGCGGTAGAAGGTCCCGTACCTGTAGCAGCTGGATCTGCTAAGCTTGCATAATGTTTACTAATTACCTCTGGGGGATAATACGCCACATCCACAAACAGCGGCTGTAGTGTGTTTGTGCCTGTGAAAATAGATTTCTCGTTGAGACGCGTGTTGCCTAAATCGCGTATTTGCTCGCGTAGCTGATCGATTTCAGCTTTGATTTTTGCACGATCATCCGCTGTATTTGTATCGTTGGCCGCCTGCACGATTAATTCTCTAACACGTGTCATCGCCTCGCCGACCTGTCCTAGTGTTTCGTCTGTCGTATCGAGCCAAGATGTTAGCTCGTTTGTATTGCGCTTAAATTGGTCAATTTTGTCGAGCTGTGTACGATAGGCCATCCCCTTTACTGCGATGACTGGATTGTCGGACGGACGACCGATGAGTTTACCTGATTGAATTTGCTCCTGTAGCTTTGCCATTTTGCCATAGCTCGTATTTAAATTTCGTAGTAAGTTACTAGATAACATGGACTGTGTGACACGAGTCATGTCTAAAAACCCCTTCCTGCTTTCTAGGTTATGAGTAGTGTTAAACGGTTTATAAACCTACACGGCCCATTCCGTTAATAATTTTTTCTAAAATTTCATCGACTACCGTGATCATTCGCGCATTAGCGTTGTATGCCTGCTGAAATGTAATCATATTGGTCATCTCTTCATCTAGTGAGACCGAGTTCATCGACGCACGGTTGTTTTCAATCGCCAGCTTCAGCGTACCTGAGTTGTACTCAAGACGCTTTGCTTCCTGACCTTTTACAGCCATATCCCCGATAATCCCTGTGTAGAAGCCTTGGAAAGTCGCGCCGTCTAATGATGGAGACACTGCCGGTGGTGTCCCATCCCCTTTAGGATCATTAAAGTTAATCTTATTCCCTAAAATGGTTACTTCTTGGCCAGACATACTTAAAAATTGTAAGTTCGCTAACTCTGTCGCCCATTTACCGTTCCCTTCCTCAGCTGAACTTGATGAAGCGGCGATTTTTTTAGGATCTTTAATATTAACTGTAATCGTTTTTGCGTCTGTTCCCGTAAAGAAATCCCCACCCTTTTTCGTAACCGGCGTTGTTGAACCGGCTGATGGCGTATCTGGCTCTAGCGTGTAACCATTGCTGTGCATTGTATTGAATGCTGAAATAAGTGCTCCTGCTAGTCTATTTAACTGAGCTAACATGTCCGGATATAAGCCAGTCGCTACTGGGTTGTTATTTGCATCTAAAATTGGAGCACCTGCTGTATCTGTTGCTGCATAACCGTATGAATTGATTAGTGATAAAAGTTTACCCTTTGATGGCTCGAACTGTCCTTGAGTTACTTCGATTCCCGCTGCTCCTGTTGGTGGTATTGTAATTGTTCCTGGAATTCCCGCTGCCGTTAACTCAGTCAGCAGTGGCAGTTTATCAGTTGCCCACCCAACAGCCATATTCGTAAATGGGGCATGCGGCTCTGCATTAGTAATCGGGCCCGTTGCATCATTTATAGAAATATTTGCATAGTCTTTACCATGTACTAAAATGATTGATTCGCCCGTTTGCGTTTTAAAATAAACGGTCATGCTACCTTCTGACACCGGGCTCGCTTTACCACCTGAAGGAATGTTTTCGATTGATACCGGTAAATATTCATTTAACTCGTCAATCAGTAAGTCACGTGCATCGTATAAGTCGTTCATCACGTAACCATTCGGCTCCATAACCATAATTTGTTCATTCACGGCTGCGATCTTTTTCAGTAATGAGTTGATGTCCTTTGTCGTTACGTCAATTTCGTTCCCTAAGTTCCCTTGGATTACCTCTAGCTGTTTATAGTTATAGTTAAATGCATCAGCCAATGCTTCAGCCTTTGCAATCGTTACGCTACGTGCTGCTGAGTTTTCTGGGTTGGCTGCTACGTCCTGTAGCGCTTTCCAGAAGTCATTGAATGACTGGTTAATTCCAAACTCTGACGGCTCCGATAAAATATCCTCCACTTGGTTAATGGAATTTAATCTAGACTCCCAGTAGCCAAGCTTGTTGGATTCTTGACGGAATTGACGGTCCGTAAAATCATCACGCATACGTTGAATGCTCGTCGCTTCTACACCCGTCCCTAAATGCCCTGGATAAGTTGGTGAGTTCAGACCTGGATGTGGATATCCAGGTGTCGCTTGCATGTTTACACGCTGGCGTGTGTAGCCTTCCGTGTTAGCATTTGAAATATTATGCCCTGTTGTATAAAGGGCTGATTGTTGTACAAACAAGCCTTTTTTGCTTGCTTCTAACCCCATAAATGTAGAACGCATGGCGTTTCCTCCTTATGTAATCCGTATAAAGGATGTATTTTCCATTAAAAGACGTATGCGATTAAGCATACGTCCTACTTATGCTTGTGAATTGTAGTATGACTTTTTAGCAATATTTGCTTCACCGCGCACTTCTGCACCCGAGTAGTTAAATGTACTTGCTTGTTGACGCTGTGGTCGCAGCATATCTAATGTTAAATTGACAAATTGCAGCGATTGAAATACAAGCTTTTGGTTTAAGTCATTTCGGTTCTTCAGATCCGCTAGTAGTGCTACTAATCGTTCACGTATTTCCTGCAAAGCCTGCTTCTCAGCCCCATCAGCTGCATCGATCACTTGTGCGACAGTCGGTGTGCCAGTAAAAGCAATTCCCTTTGCTTGTAGGTAATCCGTTACCATCTTCTGACGCTGTTGCTCCAGTGTTTCAATCGCTGCTACATGAACCTGTTCCGTTTTTAACATGTCATGCAGTTGCTCCATGTCGTTGGCTTTGATGAAATCTGTTTTTTTGTTCGCTAATTCCAGTAAGCTTTTATGCATTCTTTCAAGCTTCTCAAGTGTTGAAATAAGGTTTTCTACTGACACGTAGCATATCTCCTTTTACAAACGATAATATTTCAGCATATCTTCCGCGACTTTACGTGCATCCACCTTGTACTCACCCGATTCAATGTCAGCCTTTAACTGTTGTACACGTTCTGCACGAGCGTCTGTATATTCTGTTGTTACTTTCATTCCTTTTGCTGCAGATGAAATTTCTAACTTATCAGCAAATGATTGTCCTGCTTTATTTGTCTGTACAGGACGATTTGCTTTGTTATATGGATTAATATTGTTTAAGCCAATCCCAGTGATTTTCATTAGTCCTTCCTCCTCCCACCATTTTCTTGTCTATTTTCTATTTCGGTCACTTCCGACAAAAGTTAACGTACTAAATAAAAAACCTTTAAAGCAACTAGTACTAATGTCAGCAAAACACTTAATACGCATTGAATAGTAGTATAGCATACGAAATTAGTAGTCCTTAAAACCTACATTACATTCCCCACTTGATTGTAAAAACTTCCCCTATCTTTACCCTGATATAAATAAAAACCAGCCCCCTTTTTTACAGGAAGCTGGCTATTTCTTACTTTTTCTTATTGTCTGAGTGATACGTTGCGCGGTCTTGCTGTAGGATGCTGTCACGGAATTCCTTTGCTGCCTCAAATGTACGTAAATCTGATTGTAGATCTTCCGTACATGTATCACAAAGCTTCCCTTTATTCGTTAACCGTCCACAGTTATCACATGGATAGCCTAAGTTCGGGAACATCGCTCTATGTAAACGTCCCTTTTTCACCCATTTATATAAAAGGTCGCGGTCTACCCCTGTTGCTTCTTCGATACGATCAATCGTCGCCGCACGATTTTCACGTTTTCGTAAAAAGCGGTAAACGATTTGATACAGATCTTCTTCCTTTTGCGAGCAACTATGACAAACCTCGCGTAAGCCTGTGTAATTGAAAAACCCTCCACACATTGGGCAATTACGTAATTCCGCCATACCAATCCCTCCAATTTTCCGTTCATTCTATGAATATATTATACACTACAAACAATTATAGCAGTAAATCCTTTTCAAAATCTCCATTTCTTTCTCTTAACCGCGAATAAGTGTTACAGATGTTACCGATTTTGCTCCCGCTTCCAGTAACGCTTTTTTCGCATGGTTCATCGTAGTACCTGTTGTATAAATATCGTCAAACATCACGTAATCTGTATGTTTTACATGCCCTTTTGTCCGAAAAAGTTGTGGTGTATTTAGGCGTTCTTCTCTCGATTTCGTACTTTGACTCGTCGTTGTCGTTTTTTCTAGTAAATGTTCATACGGCATTTTAGCGGCAATAAGCAGTTCATCAATAGGCGAAAAGGTACGTTCTACTAGTTTTTCAGGATGCATCGGAATGGGGACAATTATCCGTTTTTTATTTCTGAATGCATTGTGTAGCTGTTTTTGAAACACTTTCGCTAGTACAACATCATGCATAAATTTATAGCGATGCAAGTAGTCCTTCATGGCTTCATTATAGGTATATAGCGCACGATGATCAGATTCAGTATTTGTATATAGTTCAAACTTCGCCTCACATTTTGCACAAATCGTTGTTGGAAACGTTTGAATAAGCGTCAACCACGAAATTTGTTCCGTTAATAACGTCCCGCATAGTAAACAATGTAGATTCTCTTTATGCATGTGGGAACCCCTCCTTATTTAGCCGTTTGATTTCTTCTTTTGCCACATCCATTTCTACTGTAATGCCATGGTGGAAAAAGACCACATCTCCTGTTGGATACTGCGCATTCCGTCCGACTCGACCGCTAATTTGAATGAGTGCACTTGATGTGAAGACTTTGCTTTCCGCTCCGATTACTGCGACTTGTACATTTTTAATCGTAATGCCGCGCTCTAAAATTGTTGTTGTGAGAAGTCCTTTTAGCTGTTCATTTCGTAAGTTCAGTACTTTTTCTTTCCGGTCTGGGTCTTCGGCATGTACCGCCTCAATCTGCGGATGGAGTGCTTGAAATAACGGAATCGCTTGCTCCATTAAATCGATTGTTGGGAAAAAGATTAGAAACGGCTCATAATTGGCAAGACGAGCTTCCGCCCATTTTTTTAATTTTTTCGGTAGGCGTTTTTTGTAAATGGACTTGTCATACCCCCATAAACTATCGTAACGCGGCACAGGTAGCGGATAGCCGTGATAGCGACTCGGAATAAAGGAATAACCGCCGTGCTTTTTTTGTTGTAATAATGGATATGACGGAGTAGCTGTGACAAACGCAATCGGTGCCTGTTGCTTTTTTGCTTTGATTACCGCTTGTTTGAGCGATTCATCGAATGTATACGGGAACGCATCCGCTTCGTCGACGATCATAACATCAAATGCCTGCTCAAACCGGTAAAGTTGGTGCGTTGTTGTGACGATGAGCTCGGCATAACTAAATCGTTTCGGGGCATCACCGTAAAGCGCATGTATGGTCGTGTTTTGGAATACTTGCTGAAAACGTGGATATAATTCGAGTACTACATCTGTCCTCGGTGTCGCGACACACACGCGCTTTCCTTCATTTAATGCATCATGAATTGCGGTAAACAAAATCTCCGTTTTTCCAGCTCCGCATACCGCATGCAATACATGATTGCGCCCTCGTTTTATACTTTCTGTCAGCTCCTCGGACGCTTTTCGTTGTAGCGGTGTAAATTGACCCTGCCAATCAAGCCTATGACTTGTGTGTCTTCGCGGCTGTGGTCCGATCCAAGTGATGAGTTGTGTGCAGCTACTCATTCGCCCCATTGTAATACAATGCCTACAATACACACATTGCTTGTTGCAACGGGCACATTGGAACGTAATAAATTGTTGTTTGTCTTGATTGAGGCACCTGTTACAAATCGGACCTTCACGGATAGCAGCCTTTACTTCAATGAGACCACGCTGTATATAGCCATCTATTTTTTCACGTAAAAACAGTGTGGCGTCTCTTGTCCATACCCGCCCACACAAAAAATTTTGAACGCTCGGTTCAATGATAAACCCTTTATATTGCGTGAAATGCTTTGATCGTTGTAACTTCATCTTTTCTCCCTCCAATAGAAAAAGCGATTTCTACTAAACTGTAGAAACCGCTTTTGTTAGTCTTCTTTTTTCATCCAGCCCATCGCAATGGCACCTTCTCCTAAATGCGTGGCAATGACTGGACCGAAATAACTGAATTTAAAATCAACTGTCGGGAAATCTTTTTGTAGCTGTTCCATCCAAGCTCGTCCTTCCGCTTCACAATTTCCATGGATAATGACGGCTTGTAATTGACCATACTGCTCTGTAGCTCCCTTCAACAGTTCTTCTACACGACGTAGCGCTTTTTTGCGTGTACGAATTTTTTCGAAAGGTACAATTTTTTTATCAACGAAATGCAAAACAGGCTTTACTTGCAATAATCCGCCAATTAAAGCAGCAGCTGCTGATAATCGGCCACCACGTTGCAAGTGCGCTAAGTCATCTACGATAAAGTAAGCGTTCATCGTCACTTTTAACGTTTCTAGTTTCGCCATAATTTCTTTCGCTGATGCACCTTGTTGCGCCATTTTCGCTGCTTCAATCACGAACATACCTTGAGGGGCACACGCGATTTCGCTATCAAAGGCGTACACCTCTATATCCTCTACCATATCGCCGGCTTGCACTGCACCTTGATACGTTCCACTAATCCCACTTGATAAATGAATTGTAACCACTTCATCATAGTCTTTCGCTAGCTTTTCAAAAAGCTCAACAAACTTACCAATCGGTGGCTGTGTCGTTTTTGGGAACTGTTTTGCATGGCGCACCTTTTCATAAAATTCCGGCGCTGTAATCGTGATTTCTTCTTCATACGTACCATCTTCTAAATTGACACTCAACGGAACGATATGAATGTTATAGTGTGCGCGTTCTTCTTGCGTTAAATACGCGGTACTATCTGTTACGACTGCAGTTTTAATCAAATTCCCCACTCTCCTATACCCCCTAGTTTAACGCATCTCCTATAGAATGTGAATGCCTAAGTGCAAGATAGACAAATCTAGACAACAACTATTTATCGCTCAATTATCTATTAAAAAAGCGTTCCGTGTACTTGTCCACAGAACGCTCTCGTTTAATTCATATTGCCAATATAATGAATGCTTGTAACCTTCCAAGCTCCTTCTTCTTTTACAAAAACCGTCACTTGTCGACCGTGATCTGACAGTTCCTCATCTGATCCAGCCTCTAATAATTTTGTCGTAACATTCGCATATATTTGCACTTCATCTTCACTATATTTTGTAATGGTCACATCTTCTGCTGTTTTAATAATGTAGTCGTATTGTTCAAAGTATTCTTTATACGCGGCTACATCTTGTTCATAGTCAAAACCTACTGCATTGACTGCTGTTGTCTTCCCGTAGCGTTCTGCATCACCAGAGTTAAACGCATCAATGTATTCATTAAATGCCGCTATCACCGCTGCTTTTTCTGCCTCAGGAACATTTGTCGCTTCCTCAATGGAATCACCTAACACTTCAAAACCAATCGTACCTTCTTCAATGATTTGCTCTGTTGTTTTCGATGATTGTTCTGCTGTATCCGTATCACCACAAGCAGCTAGGACGACCGCTGTCACTAGTGCTAATAACCATTTTTTCATTGTCTAAACCCTCCCGCGCAATATTGTAGCACAATTCTCATATGTAATGACGAAATAAAGTATTGAATGTTGCGAGAAAAGTGGTACTTCGGTGGTACGTACCCGGTACCACGGTGGTACTTCGCTGGTACGTACCCGGTACAATGGTGGTACCCGTTATATACCTCCCATTCTATCAAACCCTTTTTCACAATAGGAGCAATACTCATCACTCGATTGCCCCAATACAGCCTCGATCAATGGCCTATAATTAATAAATTCAAAAGCAGGTTTTATTCCTTCTTTAATTAAATGATAGCTACTGTATGGATACTCTTCCATCGTGCTCACTATTGGAGGATTTGTGCGAATTGGATTGCGATGAATATAAGCACTGATATCTAGCAAAGCTCTTGTTCCTTTCGCCATTTTAGCGAAATAACGTTTTTCATATAAATGTCCACTATATCCATATTTCCTTTTAAAATAATTCGAATATCTTTTATTCACCTTCATCATTACTTTACTAAGAGGTTCTTCTGGCGAACGAATTAATAGATGGACATGATTTGTCATAATACAATAAGCAGCGATAGTAAAAGAATGTTCTCTATATACATCATCTAAAATTTGAAACCAGTGAAATACATCCTCCGCCCTTCCAAAAATATTTTGTCTGTTGTTCCCACGAATCACAACATGATCATAATGTTCTGGACTCCACACCCTTTGTTTTCTTGGCACATGCATTCTCCTTTATAATTTTCCGCGATTATACATATAAAGTAATTTTTCCGCAAATGCTGAAATTTTGAATTTGGTCCACTTTTTTCGCTCAATTTTGATTTTTGGTTTTGTGTAAGATGGTACGTACCGGGGACAAAGGTGGCACTTCGATGGTACTTCCCCGGTACAACGGCGGTACCACGGTGGTACCACATCGGCACCTCCGTACGCCAAAAAACCTGCCAATCCTTAGATTAGCAGGTTTTCAACTCAACTCATTATCGTACTTCTACCCAGCCATTTTTAATAGCTGTTACAACCGCTTGTGTACGGTCATTTACATTCATTTTTTGTAAAATGCTTGAAACGTGGTTTTTCACTGTTTTTTCAGAGATATATAGCGTTTCGCCGATTGAACGGTTTGATTGACCGTCTGTAAGTAGCTGTAGCACTTCACATTCACGCTTCGTTAATAAATGGAATGGACGGCGAATTTCCGTTTGATGGAAGTTCCCTTTGTTTTCGTGCTCTGACAGGCGACGGAATTCTGCTACTAGGTTTTTCGTTACTTTTGGATGTAAGTAAGAGCCACCGTTTGCAACTACTTTAATCGCCTCGACGATTTCATCTGCATCCATCTCTTTTAACATGTAACCAAGCGCACCTGATTTTAATGCGTGTGTTACGTATGATTCATCGTCATGGATGGATAACATAATAATTTTCGCTTCTGGGCATTCTGCTATTAATTCGGCTGCTGCCTCCACGCCATTTTTCTTCGGCATGTTAATATCCATCAGTACAACATCTGGGTTATGCAGGTTATACAAATTGACGACCTCTGTACCGTCATCTCCCTCGGCTACTACTTCAAAGGTATCTTCAAAATCTAAAATACGCTTTACTCCTTCACGGAATAATTGGTGATCATCTACAATAATAATTTTTGTCATTTCTGTTACCCCCTAAAATCAATCTTTTTTCTATCCTGTTATTCTTCTACATCAGGAAATGGAATTTTAAAAATTACAATCGTCCCTTTACCTACTACACTATGAATCTGCATCTGTCCATCTAGTAAATCGACACGTTCTTTCATCCCGATAATCCCAAATGACTGCTCTTTCACGTTTTCTTGGTCAAATCCCTTTCCATCGTCTTTCACGACAATGTTTATATCGTTATATAACCACTCTAATTTTACACTTATTTCTTTTGGTTGCCCATGTTTTAAGGCATTGGTAACACATTCTTGAACAAGTCGAAATATCGCTACCTCATGATTTGACGAAATGCGTTGCTCTTTTCCAATCGATTGAAAATGAATCATTACGCCTGAATTATATTCCATTACAGTTGATAAATACTTTTTTAAAGTTGGCACAATGCCTAGATCATCTAATGCCATTGGTCGTAAATCGTATATAATTCTCCGTACTTCGGAAAGAGCATTTCGAACGGTTACTTTTAATTCCGCTAGCTCTTGTATAGCAGCATCCATCCCTTTTTCACGAGATGTACGTTCAATTAATCCTGAGCGCATCAGCACGTTGGCCATCATTTGGGCAGGTCCATCATGAATTTCTCGCGATAGTCGCTTTCGCTCTTCCTCTTGTGCAGCAATGATGCGTATACCAAAGTCTTGCTTAATTTTTGCCTGTTCTAAAGCAAGCCCGACATTTTTCAAATCTGAAGTCAAATAATTAATGACGACATTTACCTGATTCACAATATGATCGGCACGTTCGATTGTCTCATATAGTGCTTTCATTCGACGTTCTAAATCATCTCTTTTACTACGCAGCTGTCTTTCTTTTTCACGTGCTAGCAATAACTTGATTTGTATATCATTTGCAATTTCATATGCATTTCGCACTTGTTCTTCGCTATAATTATCAAAGGCCTTACTTACTTGGACGAGACGTTGCTTAGAAAGTTGCGATTTTGCTTCTAAATGATCAGCCTCATTAATAATAAGACCAATTTCTTGACGAACAATTTCAAGCTCTTTTTCCATGTCTTCAAAGCTTCTTCGGCTTTGTTCGCTTATAATAAAAATATCATTTTTAGAGCTTGTAATTGTTTCAAGCATTCTGTTAAATATAACATCAAGTGAAGCAATATCGAGTTTATCATTTGAAAACATAATAAATTCCCCATTCTACTTAGATATTGCTAATCATGGAGGCAAAACACATCTAATAGCGCTTAAACATAATAATTCTACACTATTATACCATTTTATAAACAATTTTTAAGTAATTTTATAAGTACTATCAAGCATATTTTTTGGAATTTAAAGGAGTTATCATAATGCGAAAAGACTATAAAACAGTAAAAGGGTACGGAGAACATGAAATTATTATTTCAAAATCAAGATTTATTTGTTATGTAGATCGAGCAGAGACAGAGGACGAAGCACTGTGTTTTATTGACAAAATTAAAAAACTACACCCAAATGCTACCCATAACTGCTCATGCTATCTAATTGGGGAACATAATCACATTCAAAAAGCAAATGATGACGGGGAACCTAGTGGTACGGCAGGCGTCCCAATGCTAGAAGTGTTAAAGAAACAGGGACTACAAGACACAGTGGTTGTTGTAACACGCTATTTTGGAGGGATTAAACTCGGCGGTGGCGGTTTAATCCGCGCATATGGCAAATCGACAACTGAAGGTATCCAAGCCGCTCAAGTGGTAGAACGTAAATTGCATCATGTCATGAAAGTAACAATCGACTATACATGGCTTGGCAAAGTAGAAAATGAAGTACGAGGATCTCATTATACACTACGCGACATCCAATATACTGACGGTGTTGAATTATATGTGTTTGTGTTAAAAGATGAAGAAGAGGCATTTATTCACTGGGTGACCGAACTCACAAATGGGCAAGCTATGATTACTTGTGTCGAAAAACATTTTGTCGAATTCGTGATTTCCTAAAGTAATTCCCATTTACGCTCTCAATAAAACCTAGTATAATTAATCTTATTGAAAAAATTTCCCCCAGAACATTATTCCTATATAAGGAGAATTACTATGAGTAAACCGAACAAGAAGAGGACAAAAGGCTCGTCAAAATTTGGCCTCATTCTAAAAATAACACTAATCTTAGCAGCATCTGCGCTTATTTGCGTAACCACTTACGGTGTGTATTTATCGAAAAAAGCCGAACATGCCGTCAACAAGGCATATGAAGTCGTAGAAAATCGTGAAGTATCCGATAAACGTGAAGTAAAAGCGGCGCCCCTACAAGACAATGTGTCCGTTTTATTTATCGGAATTGATGATAGTGAAACACGTGGGCAAGGCGCAGAAGGCTCGCGTTCTGATGCACTAATGCTCGCTACGTTAAATAACAAAACCAAAACAATTAAATTGTTAAGTATTCCTCGGGATTCTTACGTATACATTCCGTATGTTAGCTATAAAGATAAAATCACGCACGCCCATGCGCTCGGCGGTACATTAGCAACAATTGAAACGGTGGAAGAATTATTCGACATTCCTGTTGATTATTATGTACGCATGAATTTCAATGCATTCATTGATGTTGTCGATGCTTTAGGTGGTATCGAAGCAGAAGTCCCTTATGCAATGCTTGAAAAAGATGAATTCGACCGTAATACAATTAATTTACAACCTGGCTTACAACAACTAAGCGGTAAAGAAGCGTTAGCCCTTGCCCGCACACGTAAGCTGGATAGTGATATTGAACGTGGGAAACGTCAGCAAGAAATTCTTAAAGCGATTATCACTAAAGCCGCTACAGCTTCTGCTATTACGAAATACGATGATGTCATCGAAGCTGTAGGCGATAACATGAAAACAGATATGACGTTTAAAGAAATGAAGTCATTTATTAGCTACTTAACAGATGGTGTACCTCGTGTGGATACATTAACACTAGCGGGCTACGATGATTGGTCGACAGGCGTTTACTATTATGCGCTAGACCAAGAATCACTTGAAGAAACAAAACATATTTTACAAAGTCATCTCGGCTTAACGCCAGATACTACACATGTTTCTGATGGATCTGTAAACGAGGCAAATGAACATACCCATTCAGATGCATCATTAAATTTAAAAACTCAATAATCCGTTACCACCCACCGATATTGGTGGGTGGCTTTTTTATTGTAAATAACAGGAGGAAACGAAGATTAACTCTTCGAACGGTCATAACGACTTGCTATGCGGGCATAAACCAACTTTGCCCAATCATATTTCCAAACAAAAAAAGCTACCATCCGAAGATAGTAGCTGATTATCCACTTTTAGTTACTTATTAAACATTCTTACAAAATTAATAAGAGGTCGGTAATTTTTACCTGCTAACCCAATTACCTCTACAAATAGCTCAATTGCGACTAAAATGACCGTAATCAGTAAAATAGCGCCCCATACAGTTGACATCGAGAAGATAATCGCTGCTAAACCGAATAACGTCGCGATACCATAAATAATTAACACCGTTTGGCGATGCGAAAAACCTAAATCTAACAAGCGGTGATGTAAGTGTGATTTATCTGGATCTGACCATTTCTGTTTCATACGTAGACGACGTACAATTGCAAAGAATGTATCCGAAATAGGCACACCAAGCATAATAACAGGAACGATGAATGAGACCATTGTTATATTTTTAAAGCCCAGTAACGACAATACCGCAATCATAAACCCTAAAAATAAGGCACCTGTATCCCCCATGAAAATTTTCGCAGGGTGGAAATTATAAAACAGGAAGCCAAATGTGCTCGCTGCTAAAATAGCGGCGATCGCTACTACAAACATGTCACTCAGAGTAAACGCCATCGTTGCTAGTGTAATCAATGCAATAGTTGATACACCCGCTGCTAAACCATCAAGACCATCAATTAAGTTAACCGCATTCGTGATTCCAACAATCCAAAGAATTGTCAACGGAATACTTAATAAACCAAAGCTTAATGTCCCATCATCAAATGGTAAGTTGATGAACTGAATTTGAATGTCACCGAAAAATACGATAATACATGCGGCCACTAATTGTCCTAACATTTTTGCTTTTGCCGAAATTTCGTACATGTCGTCTAAAACGCCTGTAATGACAATGACCGTTGCGCCTAACACAATAGCTAACATATTTTCGCCATCCGGTCTTAATATAGCAACACCGATTAAAAACGCACCGAATATCGCTAAACCACCAAGTCGTGGCATAATACGCGCATGTACTTTTCGATAATTCGGGGCATCAACAGCACCTATGCGAAAAGCTAACTGTTTTACAAGTGGAGTTAGTAAAATGGCAGCAAGTACCGCCACGATTAAAGACACGTAAAGCATGTCTCTCCTCCTTAAGAAAAATAATCTACACTTTTAATCAAATGTATTATAGCATGTCTACTCTATAAAACATAGCATTTCTCAATTTAACACAGAACATTCTTTACCATTTAAATTCATATTATTCCAAAATATAACTTTACCACTTTCTTCTTATTAAAATGTTTTCTGCCATTGGTAGTCATTTTTTTTAAAGTTTGATAAAATAATTTAGTACCTACTAATATGTGGGTGAAGTTAAAGGAGCGTAAAAAGATGTTCTCAATTTTCAATCGTAACAAAGAGCAAACAAGTGCTCGAGAGCTAAAAAAATACTATAAAATTGTAGATCAGATTAATAAGCTAGAAGACAAGTTTGCCCCGATGACAGACGAAGAGCTTCAGCATATGACTGTAGTATTTAAAGAACGTTTAGAAAACGGCGAAACGATTCCGCAAATTGTACCTGAAGCATTTGCAGTTGTGCGCGAAGCTTCTAAACGTGTATTAAACATGCGTCATTTCGACGTGCAATTAATCGGTGGCCTCGTACTAACAGAAGGCAATATCGCCGAAATGCCTACAGGTGAAGGGAAAACATTAGTCGCTTCCCTACCATCATACGTACGTGCCCTTGAAGGCAAAGGCGTTCACGTGATTACGGTAAATGACTACTTAGCTAAGCGTGACTTCGAGTTAATTGGACAAATTCACCGATTTTTAGGGTTAACAGTTGGTTTAAACGTACCAATGATGGAACCAGCTGCGAAAAAACAAGCCTATAACGCAGATATTACATATGGTGTCGGCACAGAATTTGGGTTCGACTACTTACGTGATAATATGGCGCATACAATTGCTGATAAAGTACAGCGTCCTTATCATTTCGCTATCATTGACGAAGTAGACTCTGTTTTAATCGACGAAGCCAAAACACCATTAATTATTGCTGGTAAAATGATGGCCAATGCTGAGCTTCATCAAATTGCTGCAATGCTAGCAAAACGCTTCGTAGTAGATGAAGATTACGAGTTTGATGATGAAACAAAAGCGACTTCCTTAACAGAAAAAGGAATCGAAAAAGTAGAAGCTGCATTCGGTGTCGACAATTTATACGATTTAGAACACCAAACACTTTACCATTACGTCATTCAGGCTGTGCGCGCACATGTGATGTTCACATGTGACGTCGATTACATCGTACGTGACGACAAAATCGAACTAGTCGATATGTTCACAGGACGTATTATGGAAGGTCGTTCATTATCTGACGGTCTACACCAAGCCATCGAAGCTAAAGAAGGCGTGACTATTACTGAGGAAAACAAAGCCCAGGCACAAATCACGATTCAAAACTATTTCCGCATGTACCCTTCATTATCCGGAATGACAGGTACAGCCAAAACACAAGAGAAAGAAATTCGTGAAGTATACGGGATGAGCGTTATCCAAATTCCGACAAACCGTCCGCGTGCACGAATAGACCAACAAGATATCGTATTCGAAACAATTGAACAAAAGTACGAATATGTGGCACAAGAAACATTACGCCGTCATGAAAATGGACAACCGGTATTAATCGGTACAACATCCATTTTACAATCTGAAGCTGTGTCGAATTGCCTAAAAAAATATGGCTTATCTCATCAACTGTTGAATGCGAAAACAGTGGAACAAGAAGTACAGCTTATTTCAGAGGCTGGGCAAAAAGGACGTATTACCGTGGCAACAAACATGGCCGGTCGCGGAACAGACATTATGCTTGGGGAAGGCGTTCACGAACTTGGCGGACTATGTGTACTCGGTACGGAAAAACACGAAAGCCGCCGCGTTGATAACCAGCTTCGCGGACGTTCAGGTCGTCAAGGAGACCCTGGTGAAAGTATTTTTATTCTATCCCTTGAAGACGATATGCTAAAACGCTTCGCAAAAGAAGATTTAGAGAAATTTAACAAGAAATTACAAACAAATGAAATTGGCCGCGTTTTAAACAAAGAAGTCCATGAATTAGTCGACCGTACACAGCGCATTGTAGAAGGAGCACACTTCTCTATGCGTGAATACAACTTAAAATTAGATGATGTTATTAATGATCAGCGTCAAGTGGTGTACACATTACGTAATAGCGTACTAGCACACGAAGATTTACTCGGTAAATTAAAAACGATGCTCGATGAAACGGTAGACTTTGCCGTTCGTGAAAATGCACCTGAAGAGCTAGACATGTTTGAGTGGGATTTCGATAAGATGGAGCGTACCGTCAATTCCCTATTCTTAACACCGATTACAATCGACCGTCAAGAAAGCAAAGTGACGCGCATTTTAGCGAGTATGCAGCCACAAATCGATGAAATTAAAAACATGATTGATACGTACAGTGAGAACGAGCGTATGATGCAAGTAATTCCTGGCGTTATGCTGGCGTACATCGATCGTATGTGGGTAAAACATCTTGAACAAATGGCGCATTTAAAAGAAGGAATCGGCTTACGCCAATACCAACAAGAAGATCCGATGCGTATTTATCAGCGTGAAGGCTTAGAGCTATTCGGGAAAAACTATCAAGAACTACGCCGTCAAATCGTAGAAGAACTTGTCATTTTCATGAAATCATTAACGACTCAAACGCAGGAGGAACAAGTATAATGGGTTTATTTTCATTCTTTAAAAAATCAGATAAAGTCGGGAAAGATTCAGCGATTGATTCAAAAGACTTAACAGGGAAAAAAGCTGGACTTAGCACAAAATCAGAAGTACAAACAAAACTGTCGTTCCACCCAGACTGGCATGTACCACAAGAGCAACAATATGTATTTAACTTCTTAGCTAATGATTTACAGCCATTAAAACCTAACCAATTATCTCTTGCAGCGATTAATATCGAAGAAGACAAAAAAACGAGTGCTTGGAATGTCAAAGCCTTTTTCCGTTCTTCTCTATCGCAACCAATTGAACTTGGCGAAATCGAATTATTATTATTAGATAAAGAAGGCAATCGCCTTGGTGCGAAAACATTTAATTTTAAAGACTTAGGTGTCATCCCACCAAACAGTGCCCGCCCTTGGGTGTTCGAGTTCGATCAAGCTTCTATTGAAGGAAATGAAGTACCTGAAGAAGGTTGGACAATCGCCTTTAACTTAATTTCATTACGTGGGCATCAATTAGACCTAGATGAAACTTGGAAAAAACAATTACCGAAAGAGCAGCAAGAAAAGCTTGCGGAAATTGTAAAAGATTTACCGAAATTAGGGAAGCAAGAAGTAAACTTTACGGGCTTACAAGTGCGCTTAAATGACGATCAATCATTACACGCATCCATCTTCATTCGAAATGGTAATGACAAAGCAATCAACTTGGAACAATTACCTTTAGAAATCGTGGACGCAAATGCTAAACTTGTAGCAAAAGGGTCATTTAAAATGGATCCAGTGTTAACGGTACAACCAAATTCCACAAAGCCGTGGACATTCATCTTCCCAGCTGACTTAGTAAACGCTGAAGATGCTGACCTTTCTCGCTGGACTGCACGCGTTCCACAATAATAGATAAAAATCCGCAATCCCTTTTTACGGGATTTGCGGATTTTTTGATGAAGTTTTTGAGTTTTGACCGGATAGATTGTGTTTTTGCTCGGATAGCCTAGGCTTTTGCTCGGTTGGCGTATAGGTTGGCTCTTTCAAAATTTTTTCACACTAAAAAACCTCTTAACTTGTCATGACAAGCTAAGAGGTTCCTTCAATACCATATTGGATTTTTACTATGAATCGTTCTCTAATTGAATTATTCTACAGTTGCTACGCGCTTAGCACCTACGTAACGGCTACCCCAATACCATTTATCATTGATATCAGTAGTTGTTACGCCCGTACCAGTCATTGAGTGAATAAATTTATTGTCGCCAATGTAAATTCCCACGTGTGAAATACCGCTACCTGAAGTGTTAAAGAACACTAAATCTCCAACCGCTAAATCTGACTTTTCA
Organism: Lysinibacillus sp. RU7; assembly: GCF_057837305.1. Classification (NCBI taxonomy): domain Bacteria; kingdom Bacillati; phylum Bacillota; class Bacilli; order Caryophanales; family Bacillaceae; genus Lysinibacillus; species Lysinibacillus sp. RU7. Next base: position 51,052 of record NZ_JBYQFK010000002.1, read on the forward strand.
ACTGCCGTACCAGTATCGTACATAGACTTTGATGTACGTGGTAATGATACACCTAGTTCGCTATATACATGACGCACATAACCAGAGCAGTCAAAACCAGCCGTTGTTGTACCACCATATCGGTATTTTACACCTATGAATTTTTGGGCTGTTGTCGTAATATCCTCAGAAGAAATTGTCGAAGCTTCTGCCTTATTTTCTCCGATTACTGGTGAAAAGAAAATTGCTAATGCTGCTAAGAAAGTAATAATAGTACTTTTTAATAATACTGAATTATTCATTGTAATCCTCCAATACTAGTTTTAATTCTACTAAATTATCTAAATAATTTAACTGTTATAAGATTATCATGAGTAAGCCTTTTATAACATTACAGTTATGTAACAAGTCAGTTACGTAAAACCTCTTTAGGAAAATTGTTACACAATCTACTAACACCTTTTATATCAATGTTTTCTTTATATTTCTATTTTTTTCATTACATATCGACTTACATTATTATCTTTATATTTATAATTTCTGTAATATTTGTAATACAAAACTTCTATATGTAAAAAAGAGATGTCGAAAAAGCGACCGCTTTTTCAAACATCTCTTTCGGCTTATATTAGTCCCGACTACAGTGTTATTGCACTACATTAAATCGCTTAAATGCTACATAACGCTCGTCCCAATAGTCATATGATAAATTGGAAATTTCAACGCCCGATGTACCTGCATGGATAAATTGATTATCTCCTATATATATGCCCATATGAGAAATCGTTGAAATATATGTGTTTTTAAAAAATACAATATCTCCTGGTATAGGATTAGCTACTATTGTCGTGTCGTTCATAAAGTAATTTAAGCTACTTTTACGTGTAATATCTATACCCGTATTCGTATAAATATAATTGATAAACCCACTACAATCAAAGCCGTTTACCGAATTTCCACCATAAGCATATGGTGTTCCAAGCAATGAATGGGCTAACTCAACGGTTTTGCTATATTTCTCAATGTTTTGTACACTTGGATTTTTCATGATTTTTGTCTCAGAGGCTAATTTCTTTGCAATTTCCTCATCCGCGCTTGTCTCACTAGGTTGCTGTGTGCCAGTCATTGACTGATCTCCTGGGACTATAGGATCGACTGAATCATTCAAGCCCTGTCCTCCTTGTAGAATGATCAGCTGTTGATTAATAGCAATCTTATCTGACGTTAAACCATTCCATTCTTTTAGGTTCGCTACTGTCGTCTTATTTTTGGCGGCAATTTTCGTTAAATTATCACCTTTTACAACAGTATATGTACTAACTTTAGGCTTATCGTAACTTGGCTTGTTAGTCACTCCAACATTTGTACCAGTGGATGATGATCCATTTGAATTACTACCGTGCTTTGTGGAAATAATGAGTTTTTGATCTACATAAATACGGTCACTTTGTAAACTATTCCATTCTTTTAATAGAGCGACTGTTGTATTGTGTTTTGTAGCAATTTTGGACAGAGTATCGCCTTTTTCTACCTTATAATGTGTCGCTGCTTCGCCAATTGGTGTCACTACTATTGTCGCCATTGCAGCAGAAGCTAAAATAAACTGCCATTTTCTCATAAAAACCACACCTTCCAACTCTTTTCTATCATTTTACATAAAGTAATCTAGCTAAAACAATAGACTTAATTACTAGAAATATAGCAAATTATTAGTTTAAATCCTTTTAAACCAGCAATTTTCTCAAAATTAACAAAGAAATTTCATCAAAGGAGTAGGCAGCATCATTTTTTTATGATAGAATCCATTCTTGTATGTGACAAATAAATTTTTTGAAAGTTTCGGCTTTTCCATAATTAAAGGAGTTTTTGACAATATGTCTAGCAACAAAGGATTTATCAAAGAAAATTTAGCTGTCGGATTTATGCTATTTGCACTATTTTTAGGTGCCGGTAATATCATTTTCCCACCATTATTAGGACAACAAGCTGGGGAACATTTCGCGATTTCTATTATTAGCTTCCTAATTACAGGGGTCGGCTTACCACTTATCGCTATTATTGCTGTTGCAAAAAACGGTGGGGATCTACAAATTTTATCGAATCGTGTACACCCAGTATTCGGGATTATCTTTACATCCATCGTTTACTTATCCATTGGACCGTTCTTTGCCATTCCACGTACGGGGGCCGTATCGTACAATATCGGGGTAACACCTTTCCTAACAGATGGGCAAATGGAAAGCTGGATACCATTGTTTATGACGACATTGATTTTCTTCGGGGTGACGCTTTACTTAGCATTTAATCCTACAAAATTAGTAGATCGTATCGGCAAAGTGTTAACACCTGTTTTATTTACCGTGATTGTCGTATTAGCTGCGAAAGCCTTCATCACACCAATGGGCGAATTTGGTGAAGCACAAGGCAATTATGTAACAAATGCCTTTTCTGAAAGCTTTATTCAAGGCTACTTAACAATGGACGTACTTGGCGCACTCGTATTTGGGATTGTCATTGTACAAGCCCTTCAAGCACGCGGTGTATTTGACGTGAAAAAACAAGTAAAAGTGTCCATTTTTTCAGGCATTGTGGCTGCATTAGGCTTATCATTTGTTTACGTGTCATTAGCTTATATTGGGGCTACAAGTACAGAGGCAATTGGCTACTCTGAGGATGGCGGTCAAATCATCGCCGCGTCAGCAAAAGTATTGTATGGCGAGTTCGGTAGCATCGTCTTATCAGCAGTTATTATTTTAGCTTGTTTAACGACGTCCGTTGGCTTACTTTCAGCGAACGCATCATTCTTTGCACGTATTTTCCCAAAACTGTCGTACCAAGCTTATTTAATCATCTTTACTGTGTTTAGTTTTGCGATTTCAAATGTCGGTCTAGCAAAATTAATCAGTATTTCTATCCCTGTATTAATGATGATTTATCCAATCGCGATTGTATTAATGATTGTCGCATTATTTGCAGGTAGCTTCGATCATGCACGGATCATTTATATTTTACCGTTAATTGTTGCAACTATTGTAGGGTTCAACGACGGATTAAAAACAGCTGGCATTACACTAGAGCCACTAGAAAATGTGCTAAGCATGTTACCATTACATGAGCAAACAATCGGTTGGCTTATTCCATCAATTATTGCTACTGTCATTGGTATCATCATTAGCCAAGTAACAAAAAAGAAATAAAAAATAAGGGGTGTCCAGAAAGTAAAAACTTTCTGGACACCCCTTTACTCCTTAATAATTATCCACTAAGAAATATTGCTCCTGCGGTGGTCACATCAAAATGCCACCATCCTCGTCGCAAAGGTGCCGTCTCAAAATGTCTTTTCAGACGGCCCCTTGTCTACTTTATACACTAAATCGTTGAACTAGGCTTTGTAAATGTTCGGCACGTTTTGATAAATCATTGGATACATCATTAATCTCACCAATACAAGCAACTTGTTGTTCTACATTAGCTGTTACATGTTGTGTAATTTTTGAGGAATGATCCACCTGTCCTGCAATTTCTTGAATAGAGGCCGCTACTTCTTCTGCGGTAGCAGAAAGCTGTTCCGTGACTGCGGATACATCTTCCATTTGTTCGGACATTTTTTCTACTGCTTGTACAATCGCTGTAAAAGAATCTCCTGCGTCATGAATAATGGATACCCCGTCTTCCACTGTACGCATCCCCTCTAATACGGAACGTTCTACATTCCGTGTATCTTGCTGAATTTCATGGGTTAACGCAACAATTTGCACAGCACTTCGATTGGATTCTTCAGCAAGTTTTCGTACTTCATCAGCTACCACCGCAAAACCTTTGCCTTGTTCTCCTGCACGGGCTGCTTCAATCGCTGCATTCAGCGCGAGTAAATTCGTTTGATCTGTAATCTGTGTAATGACACGCGATATGTTTTGAATTTCTTCTGATTGTTCCGTTAGCTTTTTAATAAGCCCTGTTGTGATTTTTGTGGAATCATAAATAATGCTCATCTGCTTTTTCGCTACATCAATGGATTTACTACCTGTATCCGCTAATTCAAGTGTATCGGTCGCCACCCCGTGAATTTGCTGTGTCGCTTCTGCGATCCGCTGAACACCAGCTGCCGTTTCATCCATGGCAAGCGCACTTTCCCCAGCTGCTTTTGCGGACATTTTGGCATTATCGTTCGATGCATGTATATGTTTAGCGACCTCTATAGATACACCATTAATGTGTGAGGTACTTGCCGTTAACTTTCCTGCATCAGCAAATAGTTGTTCTGTGTTTAATCCGACATCTTGAATCAGTGTACGAAGTGTATTTTTCATTGTATTAAAAGATGAAGCGAGCATTGATAACTCATCTTTCGTTGATATGGCAAGATCCTTTTCCGTTAAATTCCCTTGTGCAATGACTTTGACAGCTTCAGCTATTTTACTAATCGGTGTCGCAATCAAACGAGCAATGACGGTTGTAATAACAAGCCCAATAATCGTTCCTGCGATGGAAATACCTATTAAAATATAAAGTGCATTTAACGCTGACTGCTTAGACGCGTCCTGCTGTGATGTAAAGGATTCAGTAACAATCGTTTCTAGTTCAACCATTACCGCTACCATACCTTCATTTACAAGACGAATATCATCCACAATCATCGCTTGTGCTTGCTCTTCTTGTCCTTGTTGAAATAACATAATGGCTTCATTTGCTAACCTATCAAATTGCGCTTTTAACGTCTTTGCCTCACTTACTTTTTGCTGTGCTTCTGGTGTATTCGCTAATTTAGCCAACTCATCTAAACTAGTTGCTAATATGTTTTGTGTATTTTCTAAATTGCTCATCGCTGATTCTGTACCTAGAAAATAAGCGCGTATGTAGGCCCCTTGACTAGCAATACGAAAATTAATGTCTCCTATCATTTCTAACTGTGGCACATTATCATTAATCACTTGATCATACTGTGAACGAATGTTATTAATCTGCCCCATTGAATAAATAGAAATAATAATAATAATAGCTGTCATCATGAAAAAACCACCATATAATTTCCCACGAATCTTCATAAACAATACCTTCTCTCTACTTTATTCGCTTTTTTTCTATTATATGTAATATACCATATATTGGTCAATTTGTTTTTAAGTAGATAATATTTTGTTTTATTAACTATTTATTATTAACCATCATTTGGATAATCGTTATATAATGAAGTTACTAAAAATAAAAGGTGTGATATTTTTTGAGAAAAGTTCAATTATTACTTGCACTGTTGTTTCTTTTTCTATTACCCGTTACAACAAGTGCTGCCCCTCTAAGTGAAATCAAAGCTTATGTGGAAGATTACTATGTTGGAGAAATTAATGGAAATGTACAAGAAGCAAAAACGGTTGAGCAAGTAATCGACATGCTTGATCCCTACTCTACATACTATACTGCTGAACAATTTAAAGCATTTATGAACGCTGTTAATATGACGTCTGTAGGCATTGGAATTGTCATTGATCAGCATGAAAAAGGTATTTTAATTACAGATGTCATTGAAAATGGCAGCGCCTTTGCAGAAGGAATTGTGAGTGGTGATATTATTACACACATTAATGGCAAGTCAGCAGCTGGCATGACTACTTCTGATGCTTCTTCTCTTATTCTAGGAAAAGAAGATACGACCGTTACACTGACATTTTTACAAGTAAGTGGTCAATCCGTCACGAAAACGATTGTAAGGAAGCCCTTTTCCTTACCAAACGCCACAACAAAGCTGCTGTATGGAAAGATTGGCTATATTTCACTTGCTTCCTTCTCTACAGATGCAGCGATACTCGTTAAAAATGGGATTCGCGACTTAACGAAGAAAGGCGCCACATCGTTTATTTTCGATTTACAAAATAACGGTGGAGGTTATGTACAAGCAGCCGAAGAAGTCATTGGTCTATTTCCAAATGCAAAAGTTGCTTACACGTATGAAGATGCCTCCGGTAAATATACAATTTACGCGAAAAGGCAATCCGTACAATTCCCAGCGAATACACGTGTACTCATTAATGGCTACAGCGCTAGTGCTTCTGAGATGACTGCTGCTGCTTTAGTTGATCAGCAAGCGGCGATTTTATATGGGGAAAAATCTTACGGGAAAGGGACTATGCAAACATTTTATGAACTGTCTGATGGCAGCTATTTAAAACTAACAATGGCACGTTTTGCAGGACCTACGACAACAATGATTAATGAAATAGGGGTAAAACCGCATATAGCAACAACAGGGGACGCCATTTATCAAGCACATGCTGATGCAATTGCTGCACAGTATGCTAATTACAAAAAATTACCTTCATTACTTCATGTCCCTACAACGAAAACCTTTACGATTAACTTTAAAGGGGTTGTCGATACAGTGCCACAGGGGGCGATTGAACTCGTAAAACTTGGAGGGGAAGCTGTAGCTACTTCAGTGGAAAAACAAGGCGCAAGACTCGTCGTAAAACCGACTCAACCATTAACAACAGGTGATCAGTATATGCTCGTTATTCATCCAACGATTAAAGGGCAAGACAACAAGATACTAAAGACAGGATCGTATTTACACATCACTGTAAAATAAACAGTAAAGGACCGTCTAAAAGACATTTTGAGACGACCCTTTGCGACGAGGATGGTGGCATTTTGATGTGACCACCGCAGGAGCAATATTTCTTAACGGATAATTATTAAGGAGTAAAGGGGTGTCCAGAAAGTAAACACTTTCTGGACACCCACTTTTTATTTAGCGCATGAGGCATTAACAGCCCTTGTCACTACTCACTCTTTTTATTCCCCAGGTAATAAAAAGGCTGTACTTGGATAAATATAATTATGTATTGAGTGTTGGAAGACAGCAAGTTGCTGATTGTTATACTAATTCAGCTTGTTTGACAAAGTAAATATTCACAATGTCTTCAGCTAATTTTTCTGATTCTTTTTCATATGTTAATAAATTCGTTAATGTTAAACGTTCAATTGAACCTACTATACTTTCAGCTAAAGTCTGCGTATCTACAGGATGATCTTGTTTCAATTCAACGATTTTGATTATTCGTTTTACAAGATTATTTTTCACACACTCTGCATCCTCCGAAGCATAAAACCCAATTTTTGTTAAATGCGGATTTTGTTCAAAGTAAGCGAAAACCCTTTTTAAATTTTCAAACAACTCCGTACGTACACATGCCGCATGTTTTAAACCATGATCAAAAGTTTCATAAAGGCGTGTTTGGAATTCCATATTTAAATCTTTAAATAATGATTCTTTACTTTGGAAATATAGATAAAATGTGGGCTGAGTTAAATTAGCAGCTTTTACAATATCGCTAATTTTCGTTTGATGATACCCATGCGTCGAAAAGAGCTCAATCGCCTTTTCCAACAATAATTGTTTACTTTTTTCTCCACTTGAATTAACTCGACGTCCTCTTGCCATAATTTTCCACCTTTATCTCTCTTAGTAGATGTTTAATCTTTCATTAACTACCAAATATTTTACATACATTATATAATAACAATCTTTCAAAATAAAGGATTTTTCCATAAAAATAACATTAATTATAGTATTTTGTATATTTTATATATTACTTGTAAGTACATACACTTTATTACTTTAATAAAAAAGATGCTCATGAAAAACGACCGTTCTTCTGTGAGCATCTTTTTCTCCTTATTTAGTTTTGATGAATTTCGATTTTAATTTAATATAAACTTGGTTAATTTCCTTTATTCGGAATAGCATATAGAGCATGATTGTACTAAATGTAAAAATAACGATACCGACGATAAATGTTACCCATTTATAATCAAATACTAAATATTCGCTAGAAATATACATGATACATGTTAATGCAATAAACGGGACAATCGGCTTTAATAATTCAACCTTATTTAACCCACCACCGAGCTTCAAATCATATTTAAATGATGCATATGCGATTAACATCAATGTATTCGTAACAGAGCTAATCAATGTCCCCCATGCAATCGCATCTGCGCCAAAACCATTGTCAGCAAAGAAATACATCGCGCCAATATTGATGATAAAGACATTTACGATACTTAACACGACAGGTGCCATGGAATCACCCTTCGCATAGTAAAAACGCGTAATATACATAGTCGCTGCTAAGAAGAGCATCGATAGTGCTAAAATGCCTACTACAGGCGCTGTAATCGCTGTGTCCTCAGCTGTGAATTTGCCATATTCAAAAATAACTTGTACTAAATTTTCCGCATAAAAATAAGAATAGATCGTCACAGGTCCCATTAACAGTAATAAGTAGTGTAGCCCCTTACCATATAGCCCTTTAATCGATTGATGGTCGTCCTCTGCTTCCTTGCGACTTAAAATCGGATAAATGACCGTTGTCACAGCCGTAATTAAAATCGATTGCGGAAATTGCGTTAGTCGTGAAGCATAGTTCACTATAGCAACCGCACTGTCCCCTAACCCTAAAAATGCGGCGAAGAAACGCTGAAGCATCGCATAAATTTGCACGGTACCACCACCAATAGCTAGTGGAAACACCATAATCCATAAATCTCGAGTCGACTGTGTGCGTACGAACGATAGTTCAACACTATACGAATCTAATTGACGATAACCACGGATTAAGAAGAAAATCATAATAACCGCACTCGCTAAAGCACTAATTCCATAAGCAATCGGTCCAATAATATAAGAAAATACCACACCAATCACAAGGAAGAATACATTATAAATTAAAATGGCCACACTTGATAAATGAAACTTCGAATTCACATTCAGTAACCCACTATACCAAGAAGAAAGCATTAATAAAATTGATGACGGCATCATCCAGTAAAATAAGTGCTTTGTCATTTCAAACTCTTCTATTGTCAAATCCGTTTTTCGATAAATCAAATTCAAAATAGGGGTTGTGAAAATGAGTATCACAATCGTCAGTACAATCCCTGTCATTGCTACTATCGTAAAGGATTGCTTAATAAATAACGGTTGATCGGTCTTTTTCCGATTGTAAATCGAAATGAACGCTGTCGTAAATGCGCCACCGATCACTAAATATAAAAAGTTCGGAATGTTATAGGCTGTAAAAATACTATCAGCTATCTTAGAAGAACCGTATTGATAACCGATAACCGCTTCACGGAAGAAACCAAAAACACGTGCGACAATATTAATAAGTGTAACGGCTCCAACAATTTTTAAAAATTTATTCATCGCCCTATGCCACCTTTAATAGCAGATTCATAGAGGGCAATGACACGCTTCGTAATTTCTTTTTCATCGTGTTCATGTAAAATCGTAGCCACGGCTTGTTCGTTATAGTAAGCAGATGTTGGCGTATGTAACGCCTTCATCATTTCTTGTGCTAAGCCCGATGCATTTTGTGGTTCTACAAGATGTCCTGCCCCGTCGCCAAGTAATGACACTAATCCACCGACCTTTGAAGCAATAACCGGTGTACCACATGCAATCGCTTCAAGCGCAACCAGCCCAAACCCTTCTAAATGAGAGGGCAACACAAATACATCACTCGCTTGAAACCATTTTACAAGCTCTTTTTGCTGTTGTGGATCAACAAATTGGACATCTTGATCAACAAATGGTTGAAGACTTTCGATAAAATTTGTATCGCGACGTGAGCCAATAATAATGAGCTTCACTTTCTGATCGGTTTGCGCTTGTACTTGCTCGAAGGCAAGGAGTAGCTCTTCAATCCCTTTTTGTTTAATGACATTGCCTACAAATAAATACGTAAACACATCATTAGGAACACCTAATTCAGCGCGCATAGCTTCTTTATCGTTCGGTTTAAATACAGCACGATTCACACCCATACTACAAATTGTAATTTTCTCACGTGGCACATGGAATTCCTCTTCAATTTGCTGAGCGAGCACTGGTCCTACCGCAATGACATGCTCACTTTCTTGCAAAATCAGCTCTGTCCAACTGCGAATGCGCGCATTTTTCTTTGCCATGCGCTCAATATCGCCTCCATGCGCGGTAACGATATACGGAATCTTAAATAGCTTTTTTAATAGCAGTGAGAACACGCCAGATGGGAATACATAATGCGCATGTGTCACAGAAATGGATTTGCGATGACGAAATACTGTGGATAATGTATGCAATGCCCATTTCCCGTATTTTACAATTGTATTTTTCTTACCTGTTGCAGGATTATCATTCGCCGCGACAAGTACATCAACACCATTGGCTTTTACAGCTTCGACTTGATTCTTGACGAAAATCCCGAATGATAAGTGCTGCTCTGAAGGATACATATTACTGATTACTAATAGCTTTTTCATTTGCCTTCCACTGCCTTTATCATCAATTGTTTACCTCGCATTGCCTCGTCATGAAGATGCTTCGAAGTTGCTTTTGTCGTCTCTACAACATGCTGCCACTCTGTCTCTACTGCTTCATACATGTGCAGCAATTGATCTCGCTTATTCGTAATATCTTCGATCGAACAACAACGTTCTTCTTTATTAATAAGTTTCATGAAATCTTGCACTTTTCGATGATACGAAATTGCTATAATCGGTGTAGCAGAATCTGTGGCTAAAATAAGCGAATGTAAACGCGTACCGATCACGACATCCTGTTGGGAGGCGACGTCAATTAATGCATCCGGCTTTAAATTTCGATCGATAATTGTCGTTTTGTCCGCATAGCGCATTTTCTGTTGAATATCTTCCGTTACGGTCACATCTTGTGGATATTTCGTCGCAAAAAATGTAATGTCTACATTTTTATGTTTAATCAATTCATCTAAGTTCGTTGCCATGCTTGTCACATAGGACTCATACTTTTCGACATCACCGGATGGCCAATAGTTGGCATTATACATCGGCACAGCAGAAAGCCCCACTTTTTTAGGTTTGTCCGCATATTGTTGCTTTGGACGATATAACGTAAAAGCAGGATCACCAATAACCTCGATATTCTTTTTAACGCCAATTTCCTGTAACAGTTGCTTCGATTCAAAATCACGTACGGAAATATTTTGCGCATAGCTACACATGAGACGAATCATGAACTTACCGGAGAATGTATCAAGCGGACCAGCCCCACAGCCATAGATTATATAGGGCGTTTTGCTACTTTTCGCCATGAAAGCATATGTACTAAACAAATGCGCTTCTCTTCGGTAAAAGTCCATTAAAATTCCACCGCCACCGATGATGAGTAAGTCCAATTCCGAAACATATTTTCCGTTAGTTTGATATGTTTTGAAAAACGTTTTATATAAACTCTTTTTTCGATAATATAGCGGGTAGCTTTTGACACCGTACTGTTCGGATGTCTGCTGCGTATTATTACTAAACACCGTAATATCCGCGCTATTTACGGAAAATGTCTGCTTTACTTGTTCAATGAGACCATATAATATCGATTCATCACCGTTATTATCATTTCCGTAATTTCCTACGATTCCGATTTTCATTAAACTACATCCTTTGAATAAAATTATAATAAAGAAATTATAGCATACATGCTGACTATTAGAAAAACACCACTCATACTTGTTGTGATTGCTAGTAAATAACTCATAATGAGCAAAAGAAATCCCTAAAACACCAATTAAATGGTAATAGTTATTAAAAGGAAGTGTATCATCGCCTCCGCGCTTTGCCACAGCCTACACAGGAGCTAAAACAGGCGCGGCCTGTTTGGATCTCCTGTTCCGGCTCCTGTGGCTATGGCCCGCTACGGCAAAAGTAAATACTTCTCGATATGTTAGAAAAATATTTCTATTATTTAAAAAAATCATTTCCTTTCTCTTTTCAAGTATAATTGCCCAACCTCTACCTTAACAGATGATAATCTTTCTATATTTTTAGCAACTGATTATTGTATTCAACCAAGTGTTTTGATTAACAAAATATTTACTTTATAGAAACATTTTTTCGTTAGAAAAACATGATCAAAAATGACTTGCCAGTTGATTGAAGTGAAATCGGCGAGACTCCTACGGGAATAGCAATGTTTTTCTGCAACGAAAGCGTAGCGACAGTTGCATGAGCTGAAGACCCCGCAGGAGTGAGGTACGAGCGACGAGGAGGCTGAAGCCATGCCCGTGGAAAGCGAGCCGAATGGAGCGGAAATCGACGGTTACTCAACTGATAATATATATTTATAAATTTGCTTATTACGAGTAAATAAAATAGGAATCTCGTTGTATGTAAAAACGAGATTCCTATTTGTTATTGATTCAACACGCGGTATAAGAATAATCCGAAGTGTACGCGGCTAATTTTTTCGTTTGGCTTAAAGATGCCGCCACCATAACCTGTTGTAATATTATTTGCAGCGAGCGCCTGTACATATTCATATGCCCAATCACTTTTTGGTACATCTTTAAACTGGATGGAAGAAATGCCTTCTAATTTAAATGCATTGGCGATGATTTTGGCCATCTGTGCACGTGTTAATTGCCCCTCGGGATTGAAGTTACCGTTTAACCCGTCCATAATGCCTGCATTTTGAATGGCGGCAATTTCCTTATAATACGTATGCGACACTTTCACGTCTTTAAAGCCCGGATCCTTGATTTTTGATGTATCTAATCCAAGTACACGGCTAATAATAACAGCACCATGTGCACGTGTTAACGTTTGCTCGGGCCTAAACGTGCCATCACCATAACCTGTAATATATTTCTTTTCAACTAGATAGCTTACTTCTTTATAATACGGGTGGCTTGCTGGCACATCTTTAAAGATGGATTTATCCATAACAGTCACTGTGATCGATGTAGAACCACTACCTAATTGTGCTACAATTTTCCCTGTACCTACTTTAGTCGCAACAAATTTACCGTCTTGGTTAATGTAGCCAATATCTCCGTCGACCGACCATTTCACTTGTGATGAGCTATATACTAGATGATTACCAGCTTGGTCTTTTGCTGCTAGTGTATACGTTGTTGCCGCATCTTTCACGACCTCTTTACTACCGGAAATGGCCATTGTACCTGGTGTATCGGTTACTATAATCGGGAATGATTCAACTGCTTTTCCGTTATATAAAATTTGGACACGATCCGTACCTGCTGAAACAGCTTGAATCGTTGTATTCGTAAATGCTACATGACCATTTTCAGACTTAAACGAAATGTTTGAGCTACTTACTGGTAGCGGATTGTAATATTGGTCTAATGCATACTCAATTGTGACAGTTGACGTACTATCAACGAGTAATGTCCCGACATTTGTACGTGAATATTTTAACGTTTTGGCATCTGATAAAGGCGCTGTACTAATCGCCTCTAAAATCGCCGATACACGACGCTCAGCCCCGCCACTATTAGATGTTCTGTTTGCTACGACAACATTATTGCTACCATGATTACGATAAGCCATTGTTGTTGAACCACCGCCATCTAGATTAATAGCACGATCATATCCTTGGCTCACTAAGTAATCCGCAAATTGGACAAGATTCATCCCTTTACTATTCGATAAACGCCCGTCTACCGTGACAAAGTGAACGGTCTTTTTATCTTTACTAATCGCAATCGCACTACGCGGCGCTACTTCTTTTGCACGTGAGCTAGATGTATCCATCGTAATATAGCGTTGGCCATCGCGCACAAGCATCGGTCCACTCGCCAACATAAATTCAGCATCTTGCCATTTTTCATTAATACTTATTTCTACTGCCATCGCATCGCCCACTTGCAATGACTCGAATTTTGTGGCTTGTGCACCATTGGCTGAAATAACAAAACCGTTCTTTGGAATGTCTAGCTTTTGTGTCGAACCATACGGGCGAATTTGTACGACTTTCCCACTTAACTGTTGACCAAAATATGTAGATGTAATCTGTTCATCCGTTTGTACGACATACTCGACACCGTATTGGTTCGAATTTGTAGCGGACGTATGATGCTGTGGTGTAAATAAAATCGATTCATCTTGTTGACGTTGACGATTCAAGCCCGTTAATGGAATTCTACCAAGCTTAGAAACTGTCGTTACTTTAAAATCATATGTATCAATTTCCGCTGAACCATTGGAAGTCACACCAAAGGCAATCGGATAACTTACATACCCTGAAGTATTTTTTGCTAAAATACCACCATTATAAATCTTATTATCTTGTGAAATTAAATACAGTGGATAGCCCGTCGACATATCATAAAAAGCCGCATTCACTGCGCCGACTACTCGATGTCCATCGTATGAATGACTATTCGCTAACGCCGTTGTTGTTGCTAAACCACCGTATACACTTGGCAACCCTACCTCAACCTTTGTGTACGGATCATTTAAATTAATCGCTAGATGACTAATTTGATTTGTATACGTACCTTGATGTGTATATTGGTATAACGTCGTACCTGAAGATACTGGCTTTGTTAGCTTCGTTGTTTGATTTGCACTAGCCGAGGCGCTATATAGCGGTGATAATGCTAGTACAAAAGCAACTAAATAAATAAGTATTTTTTTCATTGTACTTTCCTAACCTCTCTATCTTTGAAACTAGCTCCTGATATTTCTTACTTTTTCAAGCGCACACTTGCTGCAAACGTTTCTATTCCCCACTACAAATAAGTTTCAGAGAAAAATAACATTATATTTTAAACTCATAACGAGCAGATCCCAAAACATATATTACTATTTGAGTAACCGTTGCTTTCCGCTCCGGCACTCGCTTTCCACGGGCGAGATCAAGCCTCCTCGTCGTTCATGCTTCACTCCTGCGGGGTCTTGATTGTCTCGCTTTTCCCGTAGGAGTCTCGTGCCTCCGCTACAAGCAACTATTGTTCAGTAAAAAAATGAGTTGCTAAAAAATAATAAATATCCTCATAGATTACAGAGGCTAGGCAACGATATGTGCAAATAGAAAGAAAATGATTTCTTTTAGATAAGAGAAATATTTTTCTAGCACATCGAGAAGTATTCACTTTTTGCCGTAGCGCACCATAGCCACAGGAGCCAAGATTCTCTTTGCGACGAAAGTGCAACGTCAGGAGCAGGAACAGGAGATCCAAACAGGCCGCGCCTGTTTTAGCTCCTGTGTAGGCTGTGGCAAAGCGCGGAGGCCATGATACACACCTTTTACTATATTAAATAGTATTTTTAGGATACATTTTTGCTCACTACGAGTTTTAAAAATAAAAGCGAAGAAAAAGTAACGATATAACTAGAACATTGAAACCTTATTAATCTCTTCATTAAAAACACTTAATGGAAATAAATGTAAGGTTCTCTCATTCATTATACATTACTTTTCTCTTCACTTCACTAACTATTAATCTACTTATACGTATTTAAAACATCTACATACTGACCGGATACGTAAGCATTGCCTTCTCTTGTGACGTCAGAGACAATACGATACCAACCATTCTCTTGTCCTAAAATCAATACTGGTAGATTCATTTTTGCATACGTAAATAGTTTTGGATTATTTGTCCCTGGACCTGTACGAACATTTAATCCTGTTGTATTTGTCATCCCAACTGTATAAGCATTTTTGGCATCTTTCAAACCGAGTGCTTTATCAATGCGATAGTAATGTCCTGCCGCTTTACTGCCCCAATACGGATCGGATGCATACTTGACATTAAATCCGATTGCTTTATGGCCAAATACAGCACCATTTGCATGTTTCCCATTGGCTGGGACGTAATTTTTCAACCAAAATGCATTTAACAGCTCTAAAATATTAGCTTCTACCGATTCAAATTTCTTTAATAGCGGGTTGGAATCCGTTACGTAAAGACCAAATAAATTATTTTCTAGTTGTGCACGATCACTCATCCCATACAAACTCTCATGGAAGGATAGCGCTAAAATCATCATCGCGTTGACGTTATACTCGGCTTCAATTTTTTTCAACATTTCTCCTATCCCAATGATTTTGCTCTTTGTCGTTGCATCTTTGTAAATACGATACGTATCTGGATAGCGATTGGCCAGTTCCTCTAATTCGCTCAGTCTTTCCATCACATACGCATCAATTTCTTCCGCTGTATAGTTCGTCTTTGAATGTATTGGCAAGAACTGATAATAGTTATATGCCTTCCCTACCGCTGTACCAGCACCATTAAAGAACGATACCCCGTCCCAGCTGTAATACTTACTATTTTCCGCTAAAAAGCTTGGCGCTTTTCCCGTAATATAAGCAGCATATTTTCCTGTTTTATAACTATAAATATTGTGAACTAATTGACCATTTTTCACTTCATAATAGGCACGACCTGGTAGTAACGCATAAGGGATTAATGTCACATCCGATAACTTGACATACCCTCGTTGACCCGCTAACTCCACTTCAACCCATGTTAAATCATTATCCACATTTTTATAAACCATTTCAGCATCATACGTCACATATGTACGCTGTGTTTTTTTGTCTGTATCATAAACAAGTGTAAAATTATTCGTTACGGCTAAGCCGTATGACATTTTCACAATTTTTTCATCGCGTTTAATATAATGCCCTTGCGAAAAATCAAATGCTTTTACAGCTTGTTCAAATGTCTCAAATTCTTTTACGACAGACGATTGACCATTTGCAATTTTATGTAATGTATAAACCTCTTTTTCCACTTCCACCGGCTTTTCATAACCTAGCTCCGGCTTCTCATCTGCAATCACGCCAATTAAACGGTAAATAAATGCTGCTGCTTGTGCGCGTGTTGCATTATTTTGAGGGTAAAAATATGTACCATCTTTCATCGGTGTACCTTTAATAATGCCTAGACTTGTATTTACCCCAATGGCTACGTGATAGTCTTTATTAATTGTATGCGTATCACGGAACGTTAAAGTTGTAGGTGTCGTCTTTATATCAAGGTAGTTTAATGCACGATATAGCATCACTGCCATGTGCTGACGTGTCACTGGTTGATTTGGCTTGAACTCATTTTGACCGTATCCTGTAATGATCCCAGCAGCCGCTGCATTTGAAATATCTTGCGCATACTGATACGAAGGAGGTACGTCTACAAAAGTATAAGATTCTGTTTCATCCAGTTGTAAGGCTCTCGAGACAAACGAAGCAAATTCTGCCCGGGTAATTGCACGGTTTGGATAATATTTTCCATCCTCAGCAAGGAGTATGTTATGCTTAATCAAATAGGTCATTTCTGTTTCCATATGATGCCCGTCAATATCACTTGCCTCTGCAGGTTGGAGAAATACCCCAGAAAATAAAAACACAACGATGAACATAATAATTTTTTTCATTTATCTCTCTCCTTTTCTATGTCTTATTCTAGCAGAATATATTAGAATTATTAAGGGAAAGTCTTCCTAAAATATGTAGGTGATATGGTTTATTTCATACTATTGCACATTTTTTATAGGACAATGGTATAATACATTTTTGATAACAACACGAAAGGAATAATTCTATGCAACGCATGAAACAGTCACTTCTTTCAAAAGAAGTATTAACAATCGTTCTCTTAGTGGCCGTAACATTTTTATCATTATTGCTACCTTCTAAGATTGCACTGATTGTAACGAGTTTGATTTTTGCTATTTTTGCATTTATAAAACCTTTGCAAAGCGTTTTATACTTACTCATTTATGTAGCAATTCGCCCTCTACTTGTAGAGTTGAATCCAGGGTTAAAATTCATTGGAGATTTAATTACATTCATCTTATTGATCAAACTATTAATCGCTAGTCGATTCGATATAAAAGGTTTATTACATTTTAAACTATTTGAATGGGCGTTTTTCTTCTTCTTAGGGGTAGGTTCACTTGTTGGTTATTTAAACGGGGTAAGTATTGGGGCAATCGTATTCCAAGTGCGTACATTTATGATTATGTACTTAATCTATTACTTCCTATCTCGTACAGCGCTACCTGCCAATTGGAAACAACAGCTAAGTTGGACAGCAGTCGGTCTCGGTTGGTTAGTATCCTTACACGGGCT
Source organism: Lysinibacillus sp. RU7 (assembly GCF_057837305.1). Taxonomy (NCBI): domain Bacteria; kingdom Bacillati; phylum Bacillota; class Bacilli; order Caryophanales; family Bacillaceae; genus Lysinibacillus; species Lysinibacillus sp. RU7. Next base: position 68,927 of record NZ_JBYQFK010000002.1, read on the forward strand.
AGTGGAGAAAATCTCGATTCGTCAATGGCTTCTACCAGAGTATTGGCAGTACATGCCGTTATCAGCTGAAAATTTACAGCGTATATACGGGTTACCAGGTAATCCGAACTCACTTGCATTAATTATGATGTTTACAGTTATCGCTGTATTGTTCCTAAAAAACCTTTACAAAAATATGCAGTACAAATGGTTTTTAAACATTAGTTTAGTGCTCTTTATTGGGGTGTTAATCTTAACATTCTCTCGCGGTACATTAATTGCTGGTGCATTCTTTGCGATTACGTACTTAATTTTCTCAAGAGACTGGAAGCTGGTCAAAACGCTTGCTATCGGTTGGCTTGCCGCATTTATACTCGTGTACTATCCAGTGAATGCAAGTGTATCATTCATTAAATACCTTGGTGTAGAAGCACCTGATGGTACAGTCGGTTCATTAGCCGATCGTTTCGGTCAAATTTTAGATAACAAAAACGTCGATCGTATGGTATCAAACGGGCGCGTCTTCTATATTAAAAAAGGATTTGAAATCTATCAAGATTATCCAGTCGCTGGTACTGGTTTCGGTACATTTGGTGGAGCGGCTACGATTTCTTACGGCTCGCCAATTTACGCAGACTACGGCATCGACTTATCGATTTACTTTGAAAATAAAATTTACTCAGATAATCAGTACATTCAAATCATTGCAGAGACAGGTACACTCGGCGTTATCTTATTTGCCGTCTACTTACTTGCGATGGTCGCACTCTTCTGGAAGCAACGTCATACACGTTTCGGACAGATGATGATAGGACTGTGGATTGCAACCGGCGTATGTGGCGCATTCTATAATATTTGGGAACTAAAAGTATATACACTCATCTTCTTCACAATCTTCGCAGCATTCGCTGTAGAACATAAGTTTTATAAGCAATACCGAGTGTAAAAAACCCCCTCGTGCAACTTTTCGATTGCGCGAGGGGGTTTCAGTTTACTTGCTTAATTTCGAGATTTACTTGCCTAATTTTTAAATTTACTTGCCTAATTTCCTTTTTTACTTGCCATTGCTAAAATATTTGTAGGAATCACATATTTCCGATTTTTGAAATTCCCCATATAATCTATCCCTAATTTACTTAACATGCGACTAGCGGTATAAATACTTTCTACCCCTAAAAAATCCCGAAATTCTTGATTCGTAATCCAGTCCTTATACAGTAACCGGTAATCATGTAGTGCCTCGTAAACACCATTCGTCGTTTTCGTCCCACACTGCATACAGCGAAACCCCTTTCGCTCATGCCTCATCTGCATCCGACAATCGATACAAACAACACCTTTCATGACCGATACTTTTGGATAAATCCGCTTGAGCGCTAACTTCTGGTAACAAGCAATGAAATGCTCCTTCACATAATCGAGTAACTCCTCCCCCAAAGTAGCTGTATACTGCTCAAACAATCTACTCACTTTACTCCGCAAACCACTTAACCGAAACACATCTACCTCCTGTGTTGGTGTAGCAATCCATGTTTTGGAATCGGTAAACACAACGACTGGTACAACAGGAACATCAATACCTATTTTCAACAACTCTTCTTCTATAAACATTCGATGCCTTAACACCTGATCCGTCGGGTTCTTATAAACTATTTTTGTACCATCTGCTTTTGTTTGAATCATTTGTCGCACCTTATCATCAAAATCAATTTGTCCCCCAATATCCTTTGTTTCGATTACTAACACGAACTGCTTACTTACAAACAGTGTATCCATCTGATGGGAATAGCCAAACGGATTGACCGTTTCATAACTATGGAATAAGTAATGTCGTTGTGATAATTGCATGTCTGTCCACTCCCGGTCGGCACGCAACTCACCATAATAACCTTTCCTCGCATTTTTATACAACACCTAAATTGCATCATATTGCACACTCTGCATATTTATTCGTTTTAACAATGACTCGTACATTTGTATTTTCTCGCATACACTCCGATGAATAATAATCAACTCCCTCCTCCTCCCCTCACAATCTATCTATGACCTTTTCGACTTCATTCAACAATTTCCTGCTAAATCGTCCAACCTCGAATTTTGGCATATTTTATTTCCTAAGCAATAAAAAAACGTTACCTTATCGTGCTTGTACACAATAAGGTAACGTTTATGTTTAATTTGTTTGCGAGTAGTATTTTACAATCCCATTATAGATAGACTGTCCAAAAATATCAACATATTGATCACTTGTTAACTTTGCACTGTCTTCACTATTTGTCACAAATCCTAACTCTACTAATATAGCTGGAATGTAAAGATTTCGAATCACATAATAATCCTCACGCTTTACACCACGATCTTTCATGTTGGCATTTTTTACGATTTCATCATTGATGAATTTCGCTAACGCATAATCTTCTTTCTCATTATCGTTTGCGCTAATGCTATAATATGTTTCCGTTCCTTGTGCTGATGCACCTGCAGCATTGGCATGAATACTAACAAAAATCTCACCGTAATTATCTTTCGCAAACTTTACACGTTCTTCTAACGATGGATATGTATCCCCTGTACGCGTCATCTTTACAATCGCACCAGCTGCTTCTAGCTTTTGCTTTACTTTGTTCGCTGTATTGAACACAATTGACTTTTCCACAGCATTGCCACTTACTGCACCTGGATCTTTACCACCATGACCAGGATCAATCACAATAATACGTCCTGCCACTGGTGAACCCGATTTATTGATTAAACGTAAATACGTTTTACTTGTATAACCAATTGTACCATTATATGAAATTTTAACCCATGCACCTGAAATCGATAGCACATCGACTTTTGTACCGCGATCAATTTTCCCTAAAACAGCCGAGCTCGCATTCCCTTCTGCCCGGATATTTAAATTGTTCACTGTCGCAATACCGATTGTTGTGGCATTTGACTCTGGCTTTTCCACGACAGGTGGCTCGCCTTCATCAGGATTCCCTTCTACCGGTGGCTTCGTAATTTCATCTGCATACGTTTTATAAATGTAAGCATATTGTCCATTAAAATCAACTTTATAATAGTCAGCGCCTACTTCATATACATTGAAAATGTACCCTTTACTTACTTTGCCTAAAATATTTGAAGACCCCGAAAACTCCTTCGATGAACGGACGTTTAAATTATCCGTATTCGCTTTTACTTGCATAATCGCGTCATCTTCATTCGGCACCGTCTCGCCTTGTACAGGTAAGTCTAAACGATAATCTTCAGATGCTGCACGTGCTACAAACAACCCAAACTGTCCACGTGTTAAATTACTAGTAGGTAAAAACGTACCGGCAGATGTTAATTTTGTGTAGCCATTATAATAAATAGCCGAAATATATTTATAGTATTTGTTAGAACTTGATACATCTTTAAATGGTATAGCTAAATTTGCATATTTGTTTACATCTAATTTAAAAGCTACAGCTAATGCTTTCGCCATTTCATTTCGTGTAATGGGTACATGCGGAGCAAATGTTGTACTTGACGTTGGCGCAATAATCCCTAATTTGACCGCTGTTTCTACATACATCGACTCTTCTGATCCAACCTTTACATCTGTAAATGATGATGTAGATGGTTTCGAGACTTGAATACCAGCAGCATTAATGACCATTTTTGCTACTTGCCATCTCTTTACGTTATCTCCTGGTTTAAATACCTTTTTCCCATTTTCCGTATATCCTTGAATAACGCCTTCATTCACTAAATAATTAATTTCCTCATAGGCTTCATGAGAAGTCGGAATATCAGCAAAACGCTGGCTTGCATACGCACTTTGTATGCTGAACATTGACATAATGACAACGATAAAAGTTAAAGTAAATCTCCTTAAAAACAATGTCTTTTTCCTCCTTCTTTTCTATAAACAACTCTATTCTAGCAGATTTTTGTCGATAAAAATATATGGCTTTTCTACCTTATTCTACCTTACTTCGCGAAGAAAATATAGCTTTCTCTTTTTCTAGAATTGTTTATGGCTCTTTAACAAAATCTGTACTTGACCGTACATTCCGTTACGGGCGGACACTTTCCGCAGTCGAGGTCGAGCCTCCTCGTCGCTCATTCTTCGGTGCTCCTGTCGCTGCGCTTTCGTCGCAAATAAATTTCCTGTGGGGTCTCGGGCCAACATGATGTTGGTTCACAAAGGCGTTGTCACAGGACGTGACGGTTTTAGCCTTTGTTCTTCTATCGCTTTTCCCGCTGGAAGCTTTGCACCTGCCGTTTCACTTCCGGTGCAGAAAAACATTGCTCTGTAGCGAAAGGCTCATGCCGTCAGCTACACTCGCCGCCCTTCACTCCATATATTTTTAGAGCAATCTTCTTTTTTAATCAAGAACATAATCTGGTATTGAACCTTGTTTATATACAGGAAAATCTCTCTATGTAAAACAGGTTATTACATCTAGATTTGCTATATTGTTAGTGTACACGAAAAAATATAGCAAAATCATTGCAGCTCTTCACCAAAATAATGTCGTATTTTTGCAGATTGCAAAAAAAAAAAAAAGAGAGAGGCGCCTGTCGGAAGCCTCTCCACTCTATTGTTAAACTTTTGCAAGAGATCGGTTGGTAGCCATCTATGCTTACAAAAGTAGACAACCTAATTTAAATTGCTTGCGCGTTCAATAAATGTATGTAATTGCTTTAATGTGACATAGCTAGATTTACCATATGTACCGTCACCTTGTCCAATTGTAACACCATTGGAAGCTAAAATTTTAATATATTCATAATCCCAGCTCTGATCACTAACATCTGTAAAATGCACAACTTTATTTGTCATCTTTAAGTTGAATGCCTCAACTAAGACTTTTGCCATTTGTGAGCGAGTAAGCGGTGAGCCTGCATTGAATTTACCGTTTGCGTCACCAGTAAATACTCCTAAATTATAAAGTGCCGTTGTTGCACCTGCATATTTTGAATCTGATTTGACATCTACGAAAGGCGAGTTTGTATTGGATGTATTAACACCTAAAACTTGTGCTAATTGAAGTGCCACTTCACCACGTGATGCATACACGGTGAAATCAATTGATGCATCTTTTACTTGCTCTGTTGTTTGTTGAACAGCTTCTTCTGTAAATGTCGCAATACGTTTTGCGCCAACATAGCGTGTTGCCCAGTAGGAAGTACTCATACTTGCCACTGTTACGCCTGTGCTTGTACCAGAATGGATAAACTTGTTATTTCCAACATAAATCCCTACATGCGATACACCTCTACCAGATGTATTATAAAATACAAGGTCGCCTACTTGTAAATCGCTTTTTGAAACGGCTGTCCCTTGTGAATACTGTGCTGACGATGTGCGGTTAATAGAAATACCTAGTTGGTTAAATACTAAGCGTGTAAATCCTGAACAATCTAAACCACTTGTTGTTGTGCCTCCATATACATATGGAACGCCAATATATTTATAAGCTGTAGCTGTTAATTCTTTTGGTGTTGCTGCTTCTGCGCTGTCTGTTCCAGCTCCTGCAAAAATCATAAACGATGCAAAAACTGGCAATAACCATCTCTTCATGATAAGTATTTGATACTCCCTTCAAATTGTTGGTTCTTTTGCCTACTTCAAGACTAACACAGATTACCATGTAATAATTTTTCACTTTTGTAACAGTTAGATGAAAATCAAAAAGCACTAAATTTCTAGCGAAAGCTAGTAATCTAGCGCTTTTATGAGCGATTTTATAAATTTGCATTACTCGACCGTAATATCCCTGTAATGTTACGCACTATAATTTGGCATATTATTTGGTCGAAAAAAGTTGGATAAAGTAATATTTTCCATTATCATCTTTTTTTACCGCAATCCCAATATGGGTATAGTTGGGCTTTAAAATATTTTCACGATGCGACTCGGATGCCATCCATGCTGCCATGACCTCTTCCGGTTTTATGAAAAAGCGGGCAATATTTTCACCGAAACTTAAAAATTCATAGTCATACAATGTCGCCATGTCCCAAGAATGCCCGTAGTACGGAGATTGATGATCGAAATAATCGTATTCGAACATATCCTGTACTTTAATGGTTGCAAGCTGGTTTAAATACGGATCTTGTATTAATGAAGAAAGACCGTTTTTCTCACGTTCTTCATTGACTAAACGGACAATTTCAGTGCCCTGTGCTTCATTTTCTAAAACCGTTGTAATATATCGCTTCCCTAAATAATCATAAGCCACTTCTAAATTGTCCATTTGGGCTTTAAAATCGAGAGCACGTATTATTAGTACAGCCATTTGGGCACGTGTCACCTGAGCATACGGCTCATATTTCATGTTTGGCTTTCCTGTTATAACACCAACATCCGCCAATGATTCAATATAATGCTTAGCCCAACAACCCTTTTTCGTATCAAGAAATGTCGCCTCATTTCTTTCATCAACCTCGATGCCAAATGCTTGGGCAATCATTTTAGCCATTTGTCCACGTGTGACAAACTTGTCCGGATTCAATTGTTGACGATGATCAACAACATGTAACTCCACTAATTTACGGAACATGTCGTACTGAGGGTGTGTCGTTGGCATGTCTTTTGCTTGTAATTGAATGGATGCATCAAGTGGTAGATTTAGTGCTTTCACAAGCGTTTCAGCAACTTCGCTACGTGTTATTGGTTGGTTCGGCTTAAATGTTCCGTCCTCATAAGCATTCATATAACCACTTGCGAGCATTTCATGAATCGATGGTGCTGCCCAGTAAGTAGACTTCACATCGACTAAAGCATTTCGTTCAGCAAATGACATAGGTGGAACTACGAGTTGCCACATCACTAAAAAAGCAAGAATCCCTATCCATTGTTTGCGCAATTTTTTATCTTCCCCTCTAAGAACAAAAGTGCGAAAGCGCGTGCGGGAGTCCGAGTATTACATCGGTTTAGCGCTTTCGCCTAAACATACAGGCTCTTTTCCAACCATCTTTAATTTCCTTCATAACGATAAAAACTCGCCCTTCATTTAAATGAAAGGCGAATTCTATTTCCTATATTACTACTATTATAATGAGAACAAAAGAACTTTAGAAGAAGAAAGATGAATCGTTTAATTGTTCTTCATAATCTTCTAACATGAAATAATTTGATACTAGACGTTTTTGTTGCGTCGTTAATCGGTCATAAGCGGAACGCGCCGATTTCACTTTCGATTCAAAGTTGCTTGCATTCGGATTAATTTCAGCAATTAATGAACGTACTTGATCTACTGCGCCCGATTCTTTTTGTGCGTTTTGCAATATATCATAATTTGTGACAAGCTTACGGTATGCGGACGGTAAGGAATTGTATAGTGCTAACGCTTCCTCTACTAGCTTACTATAGTTACTAGAAGATGCTGAAATGCTACTAATTTTTGAGATGACTTCTTGTACTTTATCGATATTATTTTTCGCTTCTTGCAACTGTGCAAAGTTTGTCACGTACTGCTTTTCACTACTAGATAACATATTGTAAGCAGCATAAGCAGCTTGTACACTACCAATATAGTTTGCACTCGTTGGCTTCAGTGCTTGAATCATTTTATACACTTCAATCGCTGGCGCAACATTTTGCAGCTTACTCATATTTGGTACCATTTGACGTTGCTCTGCTGTTAATTTATCTAATGCTTTCATTGCCTTATCATAAGCTGATATAAGATTACTCGCGAATTGTAAATTATCGATGGCATCAATAGCAACTAACACATTTTTCACGCCTTTTTCATAGTTTTGTAACTCTTTATAAAGCGTGACGGCTTTCTTCTCGTTCGCTGTTAAAGCATCATAAGCCGCTCGTGCATCTTTAATCGCTTGCATATACTCAGAAGGAGATTTAGATGGAATCGCACGAATCAGCTCATCCACTGCTGAACCGCCGCTCACTGTATTTTCAAATGCCAATAAGTCGCTATAGTTTGTCACGAATGCTTTGTCTTCATTTGATAATGCATTATATAATTCGCGTGCTTTTTTGACATCTTCCCCAAATGTTTTACTAGATGATTTAATATTCGCGATTGCTTCCATTGTTTGAGCTACCGGATAGATTGTCAAAAGCAATGCGTCACGATTATAGACAAGTTCACGGCTTTCATACGGAATTTTTTCGTATGCTTTCACTGCATCGTTATATTTCTTGACGAAATCTCGTGCATTATTAAATGGACGTACAATCATCGCTTTTAACTCTTCGATTTGATGAATAGCTGCTGTTACAGGTTTTAACGCGTTTTCACGCTCTTGTAACGTTTTATAATTTAACACAAGTTTTTGATAAGATGAATTGATGCGTGCCAACTTATCGTACGCTTCACGAGCCGCTATTAACTTTTGTACGTAATCTTCCACACCCGGACGCGCGGCATCAATCAGATCCATGACGTCATTTACCGCTACTAAACCTGTTTCTGCCCCTTCAATTTTGTGTAAAATTGGTGCCAGATAGCGTTGTTCAACCGTTGAAAGTTGATCATACCGCAAACGAATTGCCGTTACATCTTCTATATATGTTTTGCCACTTGGTTGTAATTTATTAATCGCTGCGACAATTTCATAAATCTTCAAGTACGGCTTTAAACTACTATCATAGTTGTAAACATACGATTTTTGACGCGACGTTAAATTATCATAAGCTTTGATTGCCGCTTCTACCTTTTTGGCATAACCGCTATTCGCTACATCCACACCCCTAATGATTGGGTCATTGATTAAATCGACTACTTTTAACGCCGCTGTCCCATCTTTTTTCAGCGTTTGGAAGTGTTTATAATTTGTCACCTGCTTTTTCGCATCGGCCGATAAAGAGGCATAAATCGTTTCAATCGCTTCTGCTTCTGCTAAAAACGCTTGACCTGTGAGTAAACCGAGCCTATCAATACGAGCGACTAAATCATTGCCATTTTTAATAGAATTATCATGCATTTTTAATGTAGCTTCGTATGTTTTGACTGCATCCACAATTTTCGGAGCCAATGTAGACGTCCAAGCCGCCTCAGCACTTAGTTTATTAAATTCTTCCTCCGCTTTCTTATACGCCTCTTGGAATCCAGCAGCACTTGGTTTCAAAGCCTTCATCTGGTCTACAAAAGCTAAATACACTTTAAAGTCTTCAATTCGCTTTTTATTTTCGTCAGAAATATACGATTTCTGCGTCGCTGTTAGCTTCTCAAATGCTGTTACTGCTGTTTGGGCAGTAGAAGGGAATTTGCTAATCTGCTCCGGATCAACCAATTCAATAGCTTTCGTCGCATCAGCTGATTGCTTCACTATTTTTTCAAGCTCCAGTAATGTTTTTAAGTTTGTGACAAGTTTTTGCTCTTCTTTCGGTAAATCGGTATAGGCCTCACGAGCAGCTTGGATTGCGACTAACTGCTCATTCTTATTTGTAAATGTACCATTTGCATCTTCAATTTTTTGAATAACCTTACCTGCATTTGTTAATTGATCTTGGAGCTTCTGAACAGCTTTTTTTAGCTCTTCCCGAAGTTTTTCTAAAGCAGCTTTGTCCTCAGCGATATTAGCATTACTTAAAGCTGTATCTAAATTTCCAGTATCGCCCTTTAAAATAGACAATAAAGATCTTACATCCGCTTCATAACTGCTTGCGGTCGTCTTTAAGTTGTAATAACTACCTGTTACTGTAGCAAAAGGCGTTAAATACTTTAGACGTGGACCACTTAAAACTAACGATTGTTCTCCTTTACTTAACTTGTCATACAATTTATTAAGCGCCTCGACTTTTGTAGCAAAGGTCTTTTTATTTTCAATGATGATCGCATCAATTTGATCGCTTAGTTTAATCGTCGTTTTTCCTGACTTCTCCCAATTTTGCAGTTCTTTATAGTTATTGACGATTTTCTTTTGATTGGTAGTAAGGGCATCATACGCTTTTCGTGCATCTTCAATATTTGTAGAAGTAACATTCGATCCCGTAGTTAAGTTTTCAATTGCCTCTTCTACCTTTTCAGCGGCTATCACATCCGCACGATATGCTCCTAATTTAACATTATAGCTTGATAATAACTCTGGTGGATTTAAAGCTAATTTAGCATAGGCATCTTCTGCTGCTTTTAAAGCCGTACGATATTCATCTGTAGCATTTGGTTTTAGTGCATCGACTAACGCAATGAAGTCTAGTCCATCCTTATACCCTACGTTTTTGTCGTTATCTACGCGATTCGCCACTTTTGTGTCATACTCAAGCACAAGCATTTGGGCGCGCACGTTGAGCTTTTCGTAATCAGCAACAATTTTCCCTACCTTGCTTTTATAATCGCTCGCTGTCACAGACTGAATGCCCTTGATTAAATCCGTTACTTTATTGGCCGCAATTAAATCATCATTCGCCTGCTTCATCACAGCCGCTACCGTTCGACCATCGTTTTCTAGCACATGAGCATCTGCAACCTTCTTCTCGTTCGGTGTCATTTTTTCATTGTAAAACTGATTGGCTTCATTTAATAACTCTTTAAACTTAAGTGCATCATCTGAATCTAATAGTACATCCCGTAACATAATTTTTTCTACATAGTCAATAAACGCTTCTGGCTTTTTAATATCTTCAATAAATGTCTTTAATGTATCGATATTTTTTATAAACTCTTTTTCAAAATCTTCAATTGTTGCTAGATAATTCGCCATGCCGCCTAATGCTTTCGTTTCAAATGTGCCACTATACGCTGCATTTAAATCATAATCATCCCCTTCATATTTAGTAATAACGCTATCTAGTTGTTGACGAATCGTTTTAAACTTTTCTTCAATAGCCGCATATTCTCCTGCTAATCCAGGAACTGTCTCAACCAATGCTGGATGTGTCGTTTTAAGTAGATTGATTTCATTTGTTAAACTGTGTGCATGACTTTTTAAACCCTGTAGTTCTTTTAAAAAATCTAATTTAGCTAGTAATAATTCACGATCATTTTCATATTCTTTTTCTGGTGTATTTGGATTGTCTGGTAATAGTTCGTTAATAAGATCACGATATGCTTGAAAATTTGCAATCGAGCTTTTTTCATTTAGATTAAAAATTTCTTCTAGACGTAGTTTTGTTACATCTAAATCCGCTACTGTATTATGAGGCACAGCCGCAACGCTCGTATCTGCCGTTACAATCGGCGCTAGTTGTTCCCCGTCCATCACTACATCTGTTTCATTGGCACTTACAACCGCTGCCGGTGCCAGAATTAGCCCCGTGAGTACACCTGCTTTTACTGTTTTCTTCATGAAAGTCATCCTTTCTCTATATAAATATCCCATAATTTTCTACATTATTCTAAACCTACTATCGGCAAAATGATAAGATTCTTTATGTATAAATAAAAAATTGTCCAAAACAACAGATTATTATTTAAATAAAATAAAAAACCACCCTTTCTCAACTAGTGAAAAGAGTAGCTTCTTATCATTTATTCAACATTTATAATATCAAAATCTGATTGTGTATAATCGATGGCACGTTTTAAAAATGTTGCTAGCTGTGCACGTTTCACAGAATCATTCGGGGTAAATGTCGTAGCGCTTGTCCCTTTTGTCACATTGTACTGGACAAGTGTTTGAATATAGCGACGAGTATTCACATCCGGAATGCTATTAACATCTGTAAATTTCGTTGTGGTTGTATTCGCTAACTCTAAATCAAATGCGAGTACAAGCATTTTCGCTACTTGTGAACGTTTGACGGGGTCGTTCGGTTTAAAGGTTTGATCTTTATAACCACCAATAATGCCTGCGTTATATAAAGCCGCAATCGCCCCGTAATATGTACTATTTTTTGGTACATCTGTAAAGCCAGGATCTTTCACATTTTTAGTATCTAAATGGAGCGCATTCGCTATAAACAACGCTAACTCTGCACGTGTTGCCGCTTCATACGGTGCAAATGTTGTCGCTGTACGTCCTGTAATAATACCTGAATTATATAATTCCTCAATCGCTGTATAATGGTCCCCCACATTTTTCAAATCAGTGAATGGTACCGCTGCGGTTGCTGGAACCTGTGCCACATATGCTACAGTCGTTGCCGCCAGTGTTGCCGCTAACACATATTTAGAATACGGAGATTTCATATCGTTATAGCCTCCTAATTTTTAAAATCCATTCCCATTGTACATGAAAAATACTAAACATGATATAAGTCAACTTAGCTAGAAAAATCCTTACACAGAGAGGAAACATTATAAACAAAATGAAAAATACAACCTTTTTCATTATCAAAAATCCTCTTTTTCCTTTATTATACTTATATTGACTTTATTTAATGATAGTTTAATAGAGCGAATTTATGACAACGAAAGGGTGACTTACATGGTATTTCACTATAAGTTTTGGCATCTGTTATTTCATCCATCTTCCCTAACGTATATGCTGGAACATGAAGAGGAATACGAAAAAATCCACGGCTATAAAAAAGCGCTATGGCTGCTATTTTTTACAACACTTTTATTTTTTGCGATACGGAATTTATGGGGGATGCATACAGAAAGCTTAACGGCACTTCTTGTAAATGGGCTTGACGACAGATATATGTTTGCCCGCTTAATTTCTTTAAGCGGGGCCATTTTATGGGCTATTGCTTTCTTTATTTTTCATTACTATGTTCTTACATATGTATTGCACTTACTCACTGATTTACCTTTTAAATGGATTCAGAAAGTTCAACTGTATGTGATGACCTTTATTGTGCTGGAAAAAGCGCTGACATTCCTCGTGTTTGCCATTGTTGGCTTTACGACACCATTCACCTTTTTCTCACTAGCACCGATTACGGCCTATTTCTATCAAGATGAGTATGTACTCTACTTTTTAAATCAACTAACGGTCGCGACAGTTGTAACCATTATCATTCAATACACATTCCTATCACAGTGGGAAGAAGAAAGTAAAAAAATACTGCTAGTGAAGCTGATCTTTGTGCAAATTGGACTAGCATTACTAGTCGGAGCTATTAGTATACTTCCCATTCTCAAGTGGATTGAAGGAGGCGTGAGCTAATGGCTAGTACAACAAAGTTTAAAATATGGGGTGCCATTACAATCATTTTCGTCGTAATCAATGGCTACCTTTTGCTCAAAAACAACGAGGTCATTCCAAAATCTTATTATATTGGTGACATGCAATATGCAGTGAGTGGCGTGCATACAAAAGAACTCGATAAAGAAGGCATTCTCGCCACAAGCAATGAAATGCGCCTCGCTGCACCAGTTCAAGCAATCGACAAGGTACTCGTGAAGCGTGGCGATGCCGTCACGATGCAACAAGAGCTTGCTTCCTACAAATCGGATGCTGTTGAGCAAGAACGAAAAAGATTAGAAATCGAACGCAAAGCCTATGAAACTGAATTAAAGGAGCTCGAACAAATTTTGTCTGCTCTTGAGCGTGAATCGGCGAGCGCTCGTCCGTCTACCGCAACAGATAGCACAACAATCGGAGACTCGAATATTTGGAATTTAAATCTCTCGCTAGAACTCGGCATCGAACAAAATACACCGACCGCCGAAGGAAAGGCGATGATTCGTCGTCATATCGCGGAAATTGAACGTCAGCTTGACATTACAGATTCCTTGCTAACACAGCTGATTTCATACCAAACTTTAGCAACACCAGTTGATGGTTTCGTAGGGGACATTCAGCAAGACGGCGATACGATTACATTTGTCATTTATCCATCAAGTAAAAGTGTCGCCACATACATTGACGAAGCACAATGGCAACGTGTCGAAGTCGGACAACGCGCTAAAATCATCGTTCGCGCTGGGGAAGAAGATGAATCCACGGTGGAAGGCATCGTGACAGAAAAGCAAGCGATTCCTGCTGAGGAGTCGATGTGGTATCAAGAACTGTTAAAGTATGAAAAAATCGACCCTGCTAAAACATTGTACGAAGTCCAAATTCAACCGACGGATTTACTAGCGGACTATCCGTACGGTGAAAAAGTAGCTGTAACGATTACAACCGATGAAGTATTCAGTAGTTTTAAAGTGCGGTCGGACTGGATTGTTCACTACGAGGTGCCTGATATCGGTAATACACATATTTATACACTTGGCTATGATGGTCGAACACGCCTAACACCTGTAGACGTTGCCTTCAATAAGCTCGGTCAAGTCGATCCACCTGTGGAAGAAGTCATTCCTGAAGAGGAAATACCAGAGGAAGAAATCACCGAAGAAGAAACAGAAAAAGTGCCCGCTATCCAGACCGTAGATTTCGGTACAGAAAAAGAAGAAGACATAGCTGAGGAACTATACGACGTGACTGTATTTACAGGGCTAATCGATGAAAATACAATTTTACTCGATGGAACGGCACGTAATATTTATGCCCCTACATTCCGCCCTTACCCACTCCAAAAGTACGAATGGGAAAAAGTCGGCGAAGTCACATGGCAAGATATCGTCAAGTTTATCGCACAACCATAAGCAAAACGGGCTCGCCAGTCGGCAAGCCCGTGTTCTTTTTAATAAGATTAATAGGATACAGAAATCGTTTTAGGGTCAAATCTTCCTAGATTATTATACACATCTCGTAGTACACGATTGCCTTTTAACTCTACTGTCATGGTCGTGTAACGCGGCATCGTTTTATCTAATGTTAAAATGATATTATTCGAATTGTTCGAATCAATGGATGCTTTCGCACTGTAGGATGTCCCAGATGAATCTGTCACAAAGAATGCATCTGCATCTGGTATTGTAATGGCTTGTCCAAATGTGAGCACAATCTCACGGGAACTTTTTATAGACAAACTTGGATTCCAATAGCTTTGTCCCGGCGCAACAATCGGCGGTAAACTAATCGATTCATAATAAGAATCCATTTCTTCAAAGGAGTTTTCCGCACGTAAATCCGTAATATAAAGATAAGGTGTTACTGAGTAACTCCATTGACTTTCAATCTTTAAAATCACTTGCTTTGGATTTGATGGGTTTACTTGTACTTGCCCAAGATTATATCCCCTAATTTCATAATTCTCTAGATTAGAAGCCACCGTCTCATCTACTGGATAATTAAAGTCAATTGTAATAATGCTTGGATCTTTGATAGAACTATCTGTTAGTGACGTCTTTACCGCAACTACTTGTAGTTTATCTCCGTTGAACGAATAGTCCTTGCTACGTGTAAAGGAAATTTCACCACTAGCTAAAGCGCCTCCATACTGCCCAAACAAGTTTTTAAAACTAATCGTGACGTCATATGTTGTATTTTCAATGTCAGTGTGTCTCAGTAGCTCTCGTAATGGAATTTTTACCATATTCGGTTTCTCGTATACACTATATACCTTTACATCCTGCTTTTTGATTGGGTTTTTTCTACCGTTTGCCGTATAGGTACCTGAAATAGAAGTGGTCGTATTTTCACTTACTAAGACATTACGATCGAATTCAATAAATAAATACTCTAAATTATTTTCGCGCACGACGTCTGATTTCATTATTTTTGCACCAGCTGTTTGTATATCAAAATTATGTGTCACAGAAAATGTTGTATCTTCCCACGTTTCTTCATCCGTTACATAGCGATCAGGCGCTGTGCTAATTGTTACATCACCAGACAAAGGATTATTGACTGTGATAATATACGTCTTACTATATCCGTCATGTTCTACGCTTTGAACAGCGAGTCTTGTTCCTCCAGCTGTCACTACTAAATCACTTGGCTCTAATGACCATAAAGTATGGTTAAATGTAATACTAAATTTGCGCTCACTCATTTGTTGAACGGCTGTTACTTGCAGACTAGAGTTCTTACCTTTCACAATCTTCGTCGTCAGTGCATAAGGCTTGGAAACATTCCCCGATACATCTTGAAGCCCATTATATGTGACTGTAATCTCACTACCATCTGGAACCAACTCTCCATTAGCACGTGCTTTTTCTAAGTTATACGTAATCGTGTTGCCCTTAACAGAAGAAGTAATACCCGTTACGACAGAACCATCTGCTAACTTAAATCGCGCCATATAATTTCTTACAGGTTCCGTAAAAGTAACCCTAGAGCGATTTTCACTAATTGACTCTACAGATTGAATCGCAGGAGGAGTTGTATCTCCGTTAATATGAATGACTTCATTATAAGTAGATAATTTATGTCCTTGAGTTGAGTATATATTGAACACACGCAGACGATAACTTGGCTCTATTGTGAAGGAGTTAATCGTTAACGTATACGAACGACCGTCTTTACTGAGCTCACCCTTTTTTAGTGAAACATTTAAACCACTGTTTCCTAACTCGTCTATCTTTTCTAATTTAAAGTATTTCATTAACTCTGTATTTTTACTTGTTGTCTCAAGTTCAACTCGTTCACTAAAGTGAATAACAATTTGTCCATCATTAACACTTTCTACATTCGTTATTTTCAAAGTATTTACTATATATTCCACTTTATACGTATAGCTTACACCATTGATTTCAAAGGTAGCATCTACCTTTTTATTTTCCGGAAGTGGTTCATCTAATTGAACTCGATATGTTTTACCGTTCGTTAACGTGACATCTAAATCCGTTTCAGATAAGACATTTACTGCTGTGACCGTCGCTTTTCCGCTTGTTTTATCTGGCGATTTTACATTTAAAATGCCATATAGCAAACCTGCAAACTCACCACGTGTCGCTTTGGATTTCGGACGAAAATAGTCATCGATTGATATATCATAATAGTCTAATACATTAATCGAACGTTGCGCCTCTGCTGTCGCTTGTGCAATATCTAAATATTCCTGCATATACGTTTGCGTTTCTACATAACGAATATAATCGTAATTATCTAGCATTGATTTTGCTCTTACTAACACAATTGCTAATTGTTCTAATGTCATGCTATTGTTAGCATTTAAATAACCATTCGCTCCTACGAAAATACGATTATCATACACAACTGCTGCATATTTTAATAGCTCTTCATCCGAACTTGAAGTTAAATCACGAAAACGCATGTTACTGTTATAATCAGTTGGTACTCGATACCCCTTTGATGTTAAGTATTTTCCTAATAATTTAATAACATCCGATCTTGTTAATGTCTTATTAGGCTTATATGTACGATCTGGATACCCATTTATAATTCCTTTAGATACAAGACTATAAATTTCATTTTCATATTTATACCCCTTTATATCCGTAAACTGCGCTGCATTGGCAACTGGAGCTACTGCTGTCGTTGCAATGGTTAAAACCATAACAGTTGAAAGCATTTGATAGGAACGGTTTTTTCGATTCATCCAATGTCCTCCTCAACCTATTTATAAAAACCATTTACACTCTTCTGTGTTAAATATCGGATAGAAAGTAGCTTTTTTTAATTGAAGCAACGGTATGTGCTTTTTTCTCAATACTAAAAACCCTACTATTTCCGCTTATAGTAGAGTAATAGTTTAATATGAAATGTATTGCCTAAACTGCTCTTCCGTCGTCGTCGGTTCAATAGCAATCCGCTTTAACTCATACGGGTCATCGCCGTATTTGACATAACCGTGTTTTGTTGTAAATGCTAGTCGGTAGCCTGTCTCGGTTAAAATTTGCTTCGTTGCCTCATTAAACTGGCCAAATGGATACGCAAAATAGCGTTGTGTCACAATAGATTGACTTGCCAGTAAATCGTCCTTTAATGATTTACGACTTTGTAGTACAACAAGTGAATTCCCCTCTTCTTGGCTATGCAACTGATGGGTATGCCCCTCGTAGCTGAAAACATCCGTTGACCAATTCATTTCTTCTTGTGAAATTGCCTGTAGCTTCTGTGGGTCAAACGGTTGAATTGTTGTCGGCACACGAGATGTAATGACAAAATTCGTCGCCTTCATTTTCGCTTGCTGTAGCAGTGGATACGCGTATACGATATTCGACTTTAATCCATCATCAAATGTGATAACAACTGTATTTTTCCCAAGGTTTTTCTCTCCCTGCAAAAAGGCGTGTAACTCGTCCATCGTAATAGCTTGTGCCCCTACTTCTTGCAGTGTACGCACATTGGATGCAAACTGCAACTCTGTAATCATGGCCGATGTCAAGTTCTGTCGACCATCATGAGGGCCGACAATATGGTGGTACATCAACACAGGAATCCCTTTATCAAGCGCTACATTTGCTTTTGGGAGTAACGCCATACGACCTGCTACTTTTACATAATAATATGTATCATCTTCAGCCACTGCATAATGGCGTCGATTCGGTTGCGATGTATAAAGAACATGTCCATCTATATCTGTTAATTGCGTTACATGTGTTGTGTAAACCATCTCTCCAGCACGCTCTAATTTCTCTTCAACAAACGTTGTGCTTCCTTCTACCACGGAAGCTGCCGATACACATCCTAGATGATTTTCTACTTCTATGTAATAGCACGCTTCTGTTTTAGCCGTATAAAAATACGCTTGATTTTTATGTATAACCCCTACTATTTCTCCACTTTCATCATAAACATACGCTAAGTTTCCTTTTGCATAAAACACAGGTGCTTGCTCTTCAACCATCTGTGCATCTACCTGCTGCACAAGTCCTATACAATAAAATGTAAATAAAACAAAAAATATGATCCTTTTCAAATTATCACCTACTCTTTTTCACTAGGTATTATTCTAGTATACATTCACTTGTTTTGTATACAAATATTAGATAAAAGAAAAGGGAACAGAAGCCAGGCTATCGGTAAGTGTCCGTCCATAGTGGAGTGTACAGTTGAGTACATATTGGAGTGGAAAGCTAAAATTAACAACTAAAAAGAATGAGAAATCGTCCGAGAAAAAAGCACTCTCTGCTCAAAATTGAACAGAGAGTGCCTTCACTTTATGTTGAAAACAATCACGCTATAAAAACGTCAATTTTTCAACTTCCTCAACAGTATGAGGTTCATTACTAATTAAAAATTAGTTGAATACTACGTCAGCAATTTTGTTACCGTTAGCATCTACTAAGTTAGCAGATTCAAAAGTAACTGTTACTTTGTCAGTAGCTTTTAATGTAGCTTCAGCGAAAGTAATTGTTAAGTCGCCGTTTACTACTGCTAATGTAGGTTCTACAGCGATGCCGTTAACTTTTACAGTTACGCCTGAAACAGCTACATCTACGCCAGCTAATTTAATATCTTCTGAGAAATCTACAGTAGCTTTTAATTGGCTATCGATTGTTACAGTTTTAGCAACTGGTGCAATTGACTCTTTAAGATCAACTGTTACTACAGCTTGATTTTCAGAAATTGTGTTACCAGTTTTTGAAGCGATATTTGAAGCAGCTAAAATACGAGCACCGTTAGAAACGATTGAACCAGCTGGTAATGTAACTAATACAGTTTGTTTGTTACCATAGAATACTAATGTAGTACCTTCTGGTAATTTAGCGCCTGCTAATGTGTAGTTGCCAGCGTTTAATACTGAATCAGACATTTCCTCGTTGTATACTACTTTGAATTGATTATTTGCTAAGCCAGTTTGGTCTACTGAATAAGTTACAGAACCAGTTACTACTGCATCAGAGAAAGTAGGCACTAAAGTAAATGTAGAAGCTACTACTTCGTTACCAGCAGCATCTTGTAAATCACCTTTCGCGATTGTGAATGTGTATTTACCATCTAATAACTTCGCGTTTTTAGTAAATTTATTGTTTACATCAGTTAATGAAATAACAACGTAATTCTCTTCATCTGTTTTAGCATCGATAGCTTCGTTACCGTTGATATCTAAACCAAATTCAGCTGCTACAGTATAGTCAGTAGTAGCAGTTAATGGAATAATTACACCTTCAGCATTAGTGTATTCTAATTTTAAATCAGCCGCATCAAATGATGCTAACGCTGCAGCATCTACTACTTCGTCAAATTTTAATACTAATTTGTTGTCTTTAAGCTCTTTAGAAACTAACTTTGGTGCAGTTGTATCCGCTTTTAAGTTTACAGTAGCTTCAACATCTTTACCGCTGATACCAGCTAAATCTTTGATACCAGTTACTTTTACTTTAGCGTTGTTTAAGAAGTTAGTCGTAGCTAATAATTCTGAAGCGTCTAAAGTATAAATGTTTTTACCTTCAACTTTTACTGGTTGAGCAGTTAAAGTTGCACCATTAACTGTTACAGCGAAATCTTCAGTTACAGCTTCAGAGAATTCTAATGTAATCACAGCATCTTTAGCAGAAACAGCTAAAGTTGGTGCTACAGTATCTTTTACAGTAGATACTGAAGTAGTTAATGGGTTAGCTAAGTTACCTGCGATATCTTGCGCACCAATTACTTCGATAGCATAAGCTTTATCAGCATCTAATTCTAAGCTGAATGATTTTTTGTCATCATTTAACGCAGCTACAACAGTTACATTGTTAACGTTAACTGTACCTAAAGCTTGTAATGTTTCGTTAAATTCAACAGTTACTGTTACTTTACCGTCAGCAGCAGGCTTTTGAGTAACTTTTGTAATTGTTGGTGCTACTTTATCTTCGATTTTAATTGTAGATTCGAATTTAACAACACCTTGGTTTTTAGCAGTTTTGATTGCATCTTTAGCAACTGTTACATCGTAGCGACCTGCAAACTTAACAGTTGGAGCTGAAGATTTTACAGTTAATGTGTAAGTTTTACCATCTTCACTTAATTTACCTTCTAAGTCTGCAGCAGTTACTGCTGCATTATCTAATGATTTAAATGCGAAGTCAGCTACAGATACTGTAGATTTATCAACTGCTTTAGAGAAAGTAACAACTACTTCTGTTGCACTGTTTGCTACTACAGAAACAATGTTTAATTCTTTCGCATCTTCAATTGCTTGATCAGCAGCTTTTACGATTGCTTCGTATTTCGCTTCAACAGCAACGATTGCTTTTTCTAATGCAGCTACTTCTTCTTCTGTTAATTCAGTTTCAGCGATAATAGCTTTAATTTTAGCTACTTCTGTTTTTGCAGCTTCAACAGCAGCTTTTGCAGCTACAGCGTTGTCAGCTTTAATATCTGCTACTGCTGGTAATGTAGCATCTACAGCAGCGATTTGTGCTTGTAATTCTTCAGCAGTTACTTCTTGTCCTGCTAATACTTCTTCGATTACTTCTAATGAAGTGTATAAGAATTTAGCGAATTGTGCACGGCTTACAGTTTCTTTTGGACGGAAGTTAGAAACCGTTGTGATTTCTAAATCAGCTAAAGCTTGAACTTGCTCACCGTATTGTGTAGCGTCTAAATCTGCCACTTTTACGTCTTCGATGTCAGCAGCTAATTCTACGAAAGAAGTACCTGTTACTGTTTTAGCAACACGGTCTAATACTACAGCCATGTTTTCACGAGTGATGTTGTCAGCAGCGTTTAGTTTACCTGCAACACCAGTGAATACGCCAGCATCTTTTACTAAAGCAGCATATTTTGCTAATTCTTCGTTAGATGTTGATACGTCTTCAAAACGTGGGTTTGTATTCCAGTCAGCTGGAATTGTTGCACCGTTGTTTTCTAACCAACGACCTAACATGATCGCTACTTGACCACGAGTTAATTTGTTGTTTGGACGGAATGTATTGTCTGAAGCATAGCCACCAATGATGCCTGCTTCTGCTAAAGCGTTAATGTATGTAGCAAACTCGTTGTCAGCTTGTACATCTGAGAAGCCAGATGCTGATGCCACTGGTACGATTGCTGATGCTACTAATGTAGCTGTTGCTGCTGTTGCAACAAATTTCTTATATGATTTCGGTTGGTAAGCCATAGATAAATTCCTCCTAGAATAGTAAACACTAAGTAGATTACCAAATCTTGCACTGGTAATACTGAAATTATATTACTAACTCTATGCATTTTTCAAACATTTTCATTGCTTTGTAATATTATTTTAATAATATTAGTTATTATTAGTATACTATCCTTTTTAAGGTAATTTACTAGTTAGTATTAAAAGCTTTTGCGTTTAAAATTAGTATTTTTTTATTTTATAAAAATCAAATAATCAGTTTATTATTAAATAATCATTCTAAATAAAAATATTACCAAATTTAAACTTTGAATTTTTTGTTATTTCTAAAAATAATACCCATAGGTAGTTTCATTCCTTTAAAGGTATAATTATACATTATTTGTTTCAGAAAACCTGAAAAATAAGTCGCATGTATGATGTCCGCTCTCTCATTTTTGTTGTATGATATTACTCATTAATATCTTGTTTTTTATCGATATAAGGAATGTATCAATAAAAAACAACAGAAACTTGGCCCTGTTGTTTTTTATAATGTATTTCTTGGTTAGCCTAAACTTCTCGGATGCGTCGATCTGGGGAGTTTTTGCTTTTTATAGCATAATTTCTTCGCTCCCCCCTTTCCCTCATACGAATTACTTTTTCTTTTTATCACCTAATAGGTATACAACTATTCCTCCAAGCCTCTATGCTCATATATTATTAATGCATTACATTATTCAAAAAAGGAGGACTATCTATGTATTTCGGAAATTGGTTCAATCCAAATGAAGCTGCTGGCGCTTTTAATCAACCTGGATTCAATCAACCAATGTTCAACCAACCAGGATTTAATCAATCGCCTGTTCGCTTCCCGCCACAAACATTCCCTACTCGATATGAACAACCCGTCGTTTCACCAACACAAGAATTCATTCGTACAAATATATTCAACACTGTTGTACCACATGTTCACCCGTCCCATACAACAACAGTCAACAGACATATGGTCAATAACCAACACTTCTTCCCGCATACAGAATCCGTTGTAAACGAATGCTTTGAAACAAATACAATGTGTGGGATGCCGCCAAATCATTGCCATAAGCCAAGAAGACGAAGAAGATAACGTGAATGTCAGGCACGGTATAGGGTATAGCCGCGCCTGACATGTTATTCATTTCCCGTCATTAACGGGAGCGTAAAGCAAAAGCGTGAGCCTCGTTGTTCGACACTTTCCACGAAGATTTTTCCGCCATGCTGCTCGATAATTTTTTTACAAATGGCTAAGCCAATCCCGTGTGAATCGACATTTTGACTATTCGATGCACTGTAATAACTATCAAAAATAAATTGGATGTCCTTTTCTGGAATGCCCATCCCACTATCCTCTATCGAACAATACAGCTCCTCGTTCTGTGTCCACATCGTAAATGTTATATTCCCTTGATTTGTATATTTAATCGCATTCATCATCATATTCGTAATCACTTGTTGGATTCTTGCCGTATCAATTAGTACATATGCTTCTTTTTCAACATAACAATTTGTTTGATAGTTTAATCCAGCTCTTCGAATATCTTCTATATAGTAATAGGCAAGTTGATCATAGAACCCCTGCACACTCACCTTTGCTAACGCATATTCTAAGCGTCCTGCTTCTAGCTTCGCTAAATCAAATAAATCTTGGATTAATACGTTTAAGGACAACAACCGCTCCTTACTGCGCAGTAAATAAAACTGCTGTTTAGCTGGTTCTACTACTATGCCATCTAAAATCACTTCAATATAGCCAAGCGTTGACGTAATCGGCGAACGCAATTCATGGGAAATACTATGCAGTAGCTTTTTACGTTCCAGCTCATTCATTTCTAACTGATCATTTATTTTCTTTAAATGGAGGTTCATCTCACCGAGCTCTTTTGTACGAGCCTCTACACGATTTTCTAACTCCATGTAGATTTCTGCGTTCTCAAGTGAAACAACAATCTGTGTTGCAACCATGGCAATCAGTTCGATTTGTGTTGTACTAAAAGCATTTTGCAAAAGGGCATTTTCCAAATACAACACAGCCGTCACTTCTCCCTTATGATAAACAGGTAAGCAAAGGATGGACTTTGCGGCTATTTTCAAATGTGTAAACAGTGTACTTTTCTTGACATCTGAAATGACAACGGCTTCCTCACTCTGTAACGTGTAGTCTGCTATCAGTTGAATATGTGTAGCAGGCGATGTAGGCTCACTATAATACGTAAACTGCATCGCTTCCGCCTGTGCCTTTGCTAGCACAGTCAGCTTACCTTGCTGATGGCGGATAAAATAACCGCTTGTTGCATTGGATTGTTTTAACAAGGAAAATAACAATTTGTGTAGTAAATCTTCCATACGAATTTCTTTTGCAAGGGATTGGGTTGCCTCTAGCACAGTCATCATATCAAATGATAACGCGTATTCCTTTTTTTGCTGCTGTACTTGAATATATTGCGAGAAGCGTTCCTCCCACAGTGCGGCAATCGTGACCGCACCCCACTTTCGCATTTCCCGAATACCGCGCATACTATAATCACTTGTTTTCACCCGATCTTGTTGTGCCTCATAATACTTTGCGGCGCGTTCATAAATGATCGCTTCATCTTGCGGAAATTGATGGACTTTCGCTAGCTGAATCGCACGGTCATAATAGAGGATTGCTTCTCCATCGAGCCTTTTCCTCCGACAATTTTCTGCTAACAGTAACATATATAAATGTTCAAAATTATGCGGCGCCTCTTTTGCCCACTTTTTAAACTTTCGAATGCTTTCCTTAATCTCTTTTACATATTGACGCCGCTTCTCTCGATGCTTAAAAGGTCGCTCGATAAAATCAAACTGCCAAAGGGCACGATACAAAAAATAGATGGGGGTATTGGGCAATGAATACACTTCTTTAATCGGTTGACGTGTCTCTTCTAAAATACGACACGCTTGTTGCTCATCCTGAAATAAATACGCCATTTGCAAACGTAGAATATAATGCATGACTACGACGGCTTCTTCATGTTTAAGGGAAATCTCATAATCCCACTTCGGTGTGATATTCGCATGGCGAAGTGCTGAAACCCAATGCTGAAACTCTGTTAAATAATCCTCAGATAACATATTCGAATGATTGACATACTGCGCTTGCTGAAACTGTACTTCCTCATCTAATTCTTTTAATGAGGTCCCATTCATCAACTGTATGGCACATAAAAAACAAGAAATAGCCGTTACTTGATAAAATAACCCTACCTGCTCGCCGTATTGCTGCATGACACGCATGTACTGAATGCTCGTATCATAATCCTTTTCCCAGTGATTTAAAAAAATGCCATACGTAAAATAAATACGTGCTTTAATAAATAAACTATTTTGACTATCAGCCATGGATAAGGCAAGCTTTCCGAAGCGCAAGGCTTGCTTCACATTATTAAACCCTGAAATTAATATAAGCGCGTAATTAATGTATACAATGCCACTTTCTGTTGTAGCCCCGTATTTTAGCTGTAAGCGAAACACCCTTAACAATAAAATACCTGTTAAATTAGGGCTCATACGAAACGTATTGGAAACAATGCTAATCATAATTTGGATTAACACATCAATTTCCTTCTTTTCAATCGGGGGCAAATGCATTAATTGTTCGTCTGTTTTATTTTTTAGCTCCCACTTTAAAAGCAAAAACTCCTTTAATACTTGCGCCTTTGTAGGCTCACGATCAATCTGCATATGACATAATTGGAACGCTGAAAACCCTGCATTAATGACAATTTCTGAGCTTTCTGATTCAATATAAATAAGCGACATTAAACGGTATATCAGCAGTTTTTCAAGCGTCGTCTCAGCATGTTGAAGGGCCTCTTCAATATGCTTTTTAGAATCGGCATAATCCCCTACTAAATACTTACATTCCCCTAAATCCATATAAATTTGCAGTGACATTTCTCGCATAATCGCCCAATGATCTACTGGTAATAACGCTAAGCTAGATGAAAAGAATTGCAATGCATTTTGATAAAGCCCTGCTTTTTTCGCCTGTCCACCTAACATGGCATTCCAAATAGCTAACTGTTGTTGTTCCTCAGCTGTTAATCGATTGCTACAATAATTAAACTGTCGAACGATTTCTTGTAAATAAGGACTTTCTTCCATATTGTCACACATTTGAATCAACAATTGCCCGATTGTATAATGTGTATCCATTCGATGGCTCTCTTCTAACGACTCGTAAGCCATTTGTTGAATGCGATCATGAATAAATTGAAGCTTCATTGTAAAGAGCTGCGTGCCATCTTCCATATCACTAGAACGTGCCCATTTTAAACGACTATCGAGTGCCAAAATAAACCCTTGTTCCACTAATTCCTCTAACCGCTCGATTAACTCATAGAATGGTATATTCATAAGCTTTAGCAAAAGATGCAATTCAAACTCACGTCCAAAACAAGAAGCTAATCGTAAAATCGCCTGTGCCTGAACGGATAACATGTTAATTCGTCCACTAATAAAGCCTAATAATTCTTGATTGACGATCGTTTGCTGTAATTGTTGGTGATTGAACTGCCATGTTTCATCCGTAATATCAAAATAAAGCGTCCGATTATTTAAAAATAAGCGAAATACCTCGTGCATAAATAACGGATTGCCTTGCGTCATTCGATAAAGGCGTTTTGCTACATCCCCCGTTGTCTCTAACTGCATCTTTAAAGAATCTGCCAACCAAACACGCACATCTTCCTCTGTTAATAAACGTAAAGAAATCGTACAAAAAGACGAGAGCTCCACTTGCCACTCTAACATCTGCTGATTGATTGTAGATGCATCATCTCGAACAGCCATCATTAATAAAAAATAGCCACCATGATGCTGCTCATAAATAGCCTTCAACATATTAAGTGCACTTCGATCAGCCCACTGTAAGTCATCAACAAACCAAACAATCGGACAACGTTGACGCGAAAAGATAGTCAGTATTTTTTGAATGGATGCGAAAATATAAGCATTCATTTGTAACGTATACTGGAGATCTTCAAACAGCAGTTCCGTCTCATCCGATAAAAACCAACGTAATTCCGGAATAACATGAAGTAAACTTTCTGCCATCATTAAATTGACTTCTTGCATGCCTTGTTGGAATTGTTTAATAGATGCTTCCCCTTCTATATAAACTTGCTTTAGTAAATGACGAAGTGGTTGAAGAATCGACGTAAAAGCCTGTTGCTGTTGAAGCTGGTCAAATTTACAGTCAACAAAATACCCTTTTACTTGTGCTACTTCACTGCGAAGATGATGAGCAAGCGAAGATTTCCCACATCCCGAAGGACCTTTAATGAAAACGATATGTTTTGCGCCTTGCTTTACTTCATCCAACATATGTGTCAAAATATTTATTTCGTCTTCCCGACCACATAATTTATTTGAAGGTTTTGGGCGCATCTGTTGATCACGCTGTCCCAGTGGAAACATGATATCACTTTTACCATCTGCTAGTTGCTGTTGAATACGTAGTAAATCCTCCTTTAAACTAACGGCACTTTGATAGCGGTCCTCTGGATTTTTTTCGAGTAATTTCTGTACCATCATTTTAATAATGGTTAAATTATTGCCCTTTTCAAATGGACTAAAATTAGGGGCTTTCGTTAAAATATCAAAAATACAATCCACTGTATTGTCCGCTTGAAACGGCTTGTTTAACGTAATCATTTCATAAAAAATTGTGCCTAGTGTATAGAGATCTGTTCGTTCATCGATTTCTATTGATAAGCGGCCTGTCTGCTCAGGGGCCAAATAGGGGAGTTCATCTAATTCAAAAGCAGGTGTTATGTCACGCCCTGCACTCGGACCCCACTTCGTTGTCATCGGTGACGTGACCAACCTGACTTGTAAAGACGTGGCATGAACAAAAATATATTTTGGGTTTAACTGTCCATATAACAACCCTTTTTGATGCAAGCTAATACATGCATTGATGAGTTCTATGGCGATATACAAAAACTGGTGCAACGGCATTTGTTGCTTCAGCAGTTGCTGTAACGGTTGACCAATAAAATCCTCATATACGATGACATATGCATCGTCAACATACTCATACCCAATCGGTTGCAACAGCCACTGGTTATATTCTTGCTCAAATACCGCATAATCAACATACTTCTTTGCCTGTTCTTCGTTTAACACCCCTTCCATCACTTGCAGCAGTACGACTCGTTCAAAACGCGGCAAATATTTACGATGGATCGTCCAATCCGCAGAACGATATGTATCAAGCATTCTATCCCCCCTCAATCAATTATTACCTATATATTCAATATAAAGTAAAGGTTCGTTTTATGTAATAATATTCTAGTTCTTTTACATATAAATGAAGGTCATTTATTTTGATGCCTTGATTGTGTCACCTAGTGAAATGTTACTGTATCTGGGCATAACAAAACTGTACGAGCATAACCTTGCCGTATCCGGGCATAAGCACTCCCTATACGGGCATAAAGTCGCTGTATCCGGGCATAACAAAACTGTACGAGCATAACCTTGTCGTATCCGGGCATAAGCACTCCCTATACGGGCATAAAGATACGCTATCCGGGCAAAAACATTCATCTCCTCCCACCCCCCTCAAAATAACATGATTCACTCGCAAGTTATAGACTGTTTTTTGTAGCCTGTCATTATGTTAGAAGATCAAAAAGAAGACATATCGCTACTAGCATGGCTTATAGTAAACCGATAGTTTCAAACTATGATGTTCATAGAAATAATCATTTAGATTTCTACTTCTTTCTTCACTATACTAAACATAAATTCTATAGAAGGAGTGTGTATTATTCATGATGGAAGGGGTAAAGGGACTAATGGAAGAAAGAATTCGTTTACAATCGTTACAGGAGAAAATCGTTTCTGCGGAGGAAGCAGCTGCATGGATTCAAGATGGGATGGTACTTGGCATGAGTGGCTTTACACGTGCTGGTGACGCCAAAATTGTACCGCTAGCTTTAGTAGAAAAAGCAAAAACAGAAAACTTTAAAGTCGATGTGTATACAGGGGCATCACTCGGACCAGAAGTCGATCAGTATATGGCACAAGCAGGAATTATTCGGAAACGTGCGCCGTATCAAGGTGATCCAGCCATTCGCCAATTAATCAATCAAGGCGATATTTTGTACACAGATATGCACTTATCCCATAATGCCGAGCTCGTTCGGACAGGCATTATTGGACCGATTGATTTTTTAATTATTGAAGCAACAGCGATTACAGAGGATGGCCAAATTATCCCGACCACTTCTGTAGGGAACTCTGCGATTTTCGCGCAATATGCGAAAGAAATCATTGTCGAATTAAATACGGCACAGCCGGCTGCATTAGAAGGCTTGCATGATATTTACATTCCAGATGTCCAAGGAAAACGCGAACCGATTCCATTAACAAGTGCTGGGCAACGTATTGGGACAAAGGGCATTCCTGTCGATGTAGCAAAAATTAAAGGGATTGTCATTTCCGACATTACAGACGCCCCGTCATTAATCGTACAGCCGGATGAGGAAACGGCACAAATTGCAGAGCATTTGCTCAACTTCTTGCGAGATGAAATTAAGGCAGGTCGTCTAACGGAACAAATAGCCCCACTACAATCAGGGGTAGGTTCTGTTGCCAATGCTGTGCTCAATGGCTTTTTGCATTCCGAATTCAACGATTTAGAAATTTATTCAGAAGTGTTACAGGATGCGGTGTTCGAGCTGATTGATGCTGGAAAGGTGAAAGTTGCTTCGGGTACATCCATTACGTTAAGTGAGGATTGTGGTAAGCAAGTTTACGGGAATCTTGAAAAGTATAAAGATCGTTTAGTCTTACGTCCACAGGAGATTTCGAACCATCCAGAGATTATTCGTCGTTTAGGCTTAATTTCGATTAATACTGCACTCGAAGTTGATATTTATGGCAATGTCAACTCTACACATGTATCTGGGACAAAGATGATGAACGGACTTGGTGGCTCTGGTGACTTTGCACGGAATGCACGATTAGGCATTTTCGTCACAAAATCATATGCAAAAGGTGGCGATATTTCTTCGATTGTGCCGATGGTAGCCCATCATGATCATACAGAACATGATGTAGACGTCATTGCGACCGAGCAAGGCATCGCAGATTTACGTGGTCTTGCGCCAAAAGAGCGTGCTGCCTTAATTATCGAAAATTGCGTACATCCCGATTATAAAGAGCAATTACTCGATTATTACCACCGCGCCATCGAGCAAACAAATAATGCCCACACACCACACATCCTAGAAGAAGCATTGTCATGGCATGTCCAATTAGCCAAGCAAAAAACGATGAAAAAATAAAGTAAAAGTAGGAGCCGCCATATTATATGGCACTCCTACTTTTTTCGATAAAGGCATGAATTGTATGTGCTGAAACAATGAGCTTATTTTTCGTTAAATGATCCATTAACATCGGCATAAAGGATTTTGCGACGATGTTCCAATATTTATCTTTTTTCACAATGAGCACCGTATCCCGTCTTAAATCGGGATGATGAATCGGTCGCCCGACTACCCCTTCACGCTCCTGCGATTCATACAATGATTTCGCCACGATTGTACTCCCAAGCTCTTTTTGTACAAACTGAAAAATCGCTTGTGTGCTAGCTGTTTCAAACTGTACCTTGAATACCAATTCCTCTTCCTTTAATGCCTTGTCTAAAATATTTCGACAAACGTGGATAGTCGGAAATAGCACAAGTGGAGCATCCACTAATTGATCTAACGTTAACTCCTCATAGCGTAGCAGTGGATCTGTCGGATATGTAACATAATAAAATTCCTCTGTATACAACGGCACCTCGACAAATTGCTCGTCATACATCGTCAGCGCATGCTGGGCATAGGAAAAAGCATAATCTACTTTATTTTCTTTCAATAACGTATATACATCATCCGTACTTGTAATGGATACTTGTATCCCAGGATATGCTTCCATATAGGCTAGCGCACTCTCGGAAAGTAACGTTGTTAACTCACCAGGCAATGAGGCAATTTTCAAATGTCCCTTCTGTAACTGGTGCAACTCCTGCATTTGCTGCTTCGTCGTTTCAATCTGTTTAAAAATTTGCAGGCATTGTGTATAGAGCACTTGTCCTGCATCGGTTAGTAAAATTTTCTTTCCAATTCGTTCAAACAAAGGCAATCCAAATTTCTGTTCTAACACTTTGATTTGCTGACTTAGTGTAGGCTGTGAAATGTATAATCTTTGCGCTGCTTTTGTAAAATGCAATTCTTCGCAAAGTACTAGAAAATACTCTAATTGTCTTAATTCCATCATTAACGTCCCTCAACAAGTATTTACTTCTATCTCTAGTATAACATGCTAGTAAAAATGAATTGAATCGTCTGTATTTTAATAAGTTCCTATACTACTAAAAAACCAGCTTTAAATTATAACTTGCTACTGTTCATTACATCCCGTTTCGAGGATATGAGTTTCTGTAAAGTCAAACACCCTCTATCTCTCCTGGTTAGGAAATAGAAGGTGTTTTATATGCTAGTCTAGTCCCTTATATTGACTATTTCGCCGTTTGTCCACCATCAACCGCTAAATTCACCCCTGTAATGTAAGCGGCTTTTTCTGAGCATAGGAAAACAGCAACGTTGGCCTGTTCTTCTGGTTTCCCCATTCGCCCAAGCGGAATGTCATTTTCGACATACTTTGCTTGTTCTGGCACTTCTTTTGCCCATTGCTCCACTGCCCCTGTCAATGTCATACCTGGACAAATCGAGTTCACCCGAATACCCTGCTTGGCATATTCTAAAGCAACCGATTTCGTTAAACCATTCACTGCCCATTTCGCGGCACTATACGTCGCTAAGTTTTCACTGCCTAATAAACCAGATGTAGAGGCAGTGTTCACAATCGCACCACCGCCCGTTTGAATCATGGCGTTCACTTCATGCTTTAAGCAATAGTAAAGACTTGTTTGCGTAATTTGAATACATCGATCCCAATCTGCACTATCTGTTTCGCCAATTGGTTTAGATGGTGCCCCAATCCCCGCATTATTATGGGCCCAGTCTAACTTCCCATATCGTTTCACCGTTTCTTCTATTAAAGACTGCACTTGCGCTTCTTCCGCTACATTACACGCAATAAACTCGGCCTGCCCCCCAAGTTCTTCAATGAGACGCACCGTTTCTTGCCCAGCCTCCTCATTCACATCACTGACGATAACAACTGAACCCTCTTGTGCAAAGGCAATTGCACTTGCGCGGCCAATCCCATTTCCTGCTGCTGTTACAATCCCTACTTTTCCTTCAAATAACATATCCATCCCCCTTTTCTTTCTATATATACTTTTCTACATCATCTTGGGAAAACCTTTCAAAATACGCTAATTTAAGGAGGATCAATTATGTGGATATCTAGTATCCGGGCAAAACCTTGCCGTATCCGGTCTAAAAGCTACGGTATCCGAGCAAAACATCATGGCATCCGGTCTAAACATCACCGTACGAGCAAAAGCCCACCGTATCCGGTCTAAAAGCTGCCATATCCGAGCAAAACATCATGGCATCCGGTCTAAACATCACCATACGAGCAAAAGCCCACCGTATCCGGTCTAAAAGCTGCCATATCCGAGCAAAACGTCATGGTATCCGGTCTAAACATCACCGTACGAGTAAAACACTACGGTTATGCTAGAACATTAAAATGAACTTATATAGCATCTTGTATTTAACAAGACATCTTTACATATATCCCCCAAACAAAAAAGACCTTGCGAGAAAATCCCTCTCACAAAGTCTTTATAATACGATGTTATTCTGACAGTTTAAAGCGACTCACAATAGCTTGTAGCTCTTTCACAATATCATTCATGCTGTTAATCGAATCGTTCACACGTTCTAGCTCGACTTGCTGATCGGCTGTGGAGGCACTTACTTCCTCTGCCGAAGCTGCTGTTTGCTCGGAAATCGCTGAAATACTTTGAATCGACGTAAGAGCCTGATTTTTGTATTCCATCATATTTTCTAGCTCTGTTACTAATAACGTAATCGCTGTGGCAATCGCCGTAGAAAGCTCATTATTTTCTTTAAATGCCGCTTCTGTACTTTGAACAGATTCATTTTGCGCTTGGAGTAAGCTTGCATTGGAGGCAATAATCGCTACCGTTTGCTGCGAATCACGTAAAATACTTTCCACTGTTTGCTGAATGACTTCTGTTTCATTTTTAGACTGTTCTGCTAGCTTGCGTACTTCTTCTGCTACGACCGCAAACCCTTTTCCATGCTCGCCTGCACGTGCTGCTTCAATACTTGCATTTAACGCTAGTAAATTCGTTTGCGCCGTGATACTTTGAATCGATACAATAATTTGATTAATGTTCGCAATATTTGCGGCGAGGGATTCAATTTGCTGTTGCACATCCGCATTCATTTCATTTGTCTCCGTGTTTCGAGCATGCAGATTGTGCACTTCTTGCATCCCTTTTGCAGTCGTCTCTTGTGTTTGCTTCGCTAGCACATTCATTTTTGCTGCTAATTCATTTAAGGCATCAATTTGATCGGACAAATCCATCACGCGCGAATTCGTTTCTTCTGTATCCTCTGACTGCTTGGCCGCGCCTTGGGCAATCTCATTTGTGGCAACGGTTACTTGTTGACTAGAAGCGACAACCTCATCAAAAGTCGTCGTCACCTGTTGAGAGGCACTATTCAACAATGTGGACGATTGCAACACGCCATGAATCGCATCATTCGTTTTTTCAAGCATATGGTTATAGGCAGTTGCCACTGCACCAATTTCCCCTTGCTTTAAGTATGT
The DNA here is from genome assembly GCF_057837305.1 of Lysinibacillus sp. RU7. NCBI lineage: Bacteria > Bacillati > Bacillota > Bacilli > Caryophanales > Bacillaceae > Lysinibacillus > Lysinibacillus sp. RU7. Next base: position 102,390 of record NZ_JBYQFK010000002.1, read on the forward strand.
GGCATCAACCACTTTAGTTAAATCACCGTTTGCGGCTGTTTCCATTGATTCCTGTAATACTTTTAATGGCTGTAATTGTCTAAAAATAAACCAAGCTGTGGCACCGCCCATGAGCAAGACAATGACGAGACCAGCAAACACTGTATAAAATAAAACCTCATTATATGTAGAGAGAATTTCGGATTTTGGTAATACAAGCTGAACAGACCATCGATTATCAATTCCCTCTAGTATCATAGGCGCAAACGCATTAAAGGAGGATTCTCCTAATTGACGAGAATCAACATAAAGCCCCGTTGCTTCACCATTGTCTAACATCGATTTTACAGTCATCCAATCGATTGCATCTTGCATGTTTGTCCCATTTAAACCTTCATTTATACTATTGACTGTCAGCATACCGGCATCTGTAATAATACTCGCATAGCCATTCGTTGGTTTTACAGTTGTCACAAGCTCGGTTAAAAAGTCGACAGACATATCAAACATAATCGTGCCCAAAAATGTGCCATCTTGTTTTTGAAGCGGAACAACGAGCGTTGTTAGTAACAGCGTCTTTCCATTCACTTCATATTCATAAGGCTCGGTTAAAATAGCCCTTCCTTCTTTCTTTGGTGTCCAATACCATGTTGCGATTTCTTGATTGTCCACCCCTTCAATAGGATAAGTTTTCACCGAACTACCTTCTTTCACTACATAAGGGATGAATCGTTTTTTCGCATCAACAAGACCTGCCTGTAACGCTGTTTCCTCGTCTATATTGAAATCTTCGATCACGGCCGCTGCACCGATTAAATCTGGATTGGCTGTTACATTCGCTTCCAGTAAAGTTAATACTTTTTCAGCAGTTAACTCATTCGTAGCGCGAAGCTTTTCGAATATAAGTTTTAATGTTGTTAATGTATCATTAGCCTTCTCAAAACGTTCACTCATTTTAGCGGCAGATAGCTCTGCTTGTTGAATGGTTGCACTTTCAGCATCCTCCATACTTTGTTTATAAAGGATTGTACTTGTCACAAATGAGTAGGCAATAAATAATACTAAAAAGACACTAATGATAAGTGCCGAAAGCTTCCATGCAATACTTTTTGACTTTTTCATTGAATCCCCTCCTTAGGTAGCGATTTATCTCTATCATACTATAAATTACTATTTTATGTAAGATTACAGAGTGAGAAATTACCCAAAAATAAGTTATATAGAAGCGAACTATAAAGGTTTTTTCTTGATTTGCCTCCTTATCTACAGGACTACCGAATCATCTAAACAATCTACTAGTATATGAATACATGAGGTTATTCTTCCTATACGTATTAGTCTCTTACTCACGAAGCAGCATCCATGTATCTATGTAATGAATGGCAAAACCATCAAATCTATCACGCTTGCTAAAACGCTTATACACTTTTGCGAGCTCCATATTCATATAGGCTTCATCTTTACCGTGAAAAGTTAAGGAACTCCCCTCCTCTGTGTCAAATGTTTCAATGGCCACCATAATCGACTTCCCTTTACTTTGTGCATAGTCCATCTCTGTAGCAGATAAGGCGATAATACCGTTCTTCCCACATGCCGAGCCATCATGGACACACTGTCTACTAGGTCAATAATATATTCACTTACAATTCCTTGCCCAAATTGATTGTTGTAAGCGACCGTATCAAACCAAAAGGGTATACGGCTCCACATCAATATGAACACCTTCCGATAGCCCATACTCTTCTTGAAAACTCGTTACCCACTCTTTAAATTGTTCTACCGATTGGGTATTTGTACCCGAATCAGGATGTCCATCTAATGTATATACTTGCACACCGATTTGATTTGCTATTTGCATAAAGGTCGCATACACGTCATTCTTTACTTTTACATTCACTTGCACATAAACTTTAGCGATTTGTTTTTCTTCCATAAACTGCACGTATTGCTCTGCATTTTTTTCTAAATTTCAGCGTGCCAAATCCATGTCGCTGCATACGGTACGACTCCGTTATTTTCCGTACTGTCGTTTGCACCTTTACATACGATCGGTGCAATCGGGTGTTGACTTTGTATTTTCTGTAATCCATCGGAAAATGAGGGAAACATTAAGCTTCCGACCAATGCTCCTGCAATAAGCTGTGTAACATTCACCTACCATTCCTCCATATAAAATCGATTTTCCTAGGTTGGTCGTATTGTCTTTACGGCCCGTCTCATAGTATAAAATAAAAACATCAAAAACTACGACTCTTTTGTCTTCTATATATTATCACGCGTGTTGACTTCCGCTACAGCTGACTCCTCCCTTTCGTCGCAGAAAAGCATTGCTGTTCCTGCACAAGTCAAGTCGCCTCCGCTCAATGAACACCTCTCATGCATTATTAAACTTTACTAAAAGCATTTCGCATAAAAAAGCCCGTTAAAGAATCATAATATGATCTCTAACAGGCTTTTCCTATTCTTTATAGATAACTCTTTGTATGAATAAGTAGGTAGTAATCTCTTCTTTCACGCCTCAGTTCTACCTTCAACATAATACGCTATTTTTGCACAAACTCATCATAACGTTTATTCTTGTGAGTTCACAAGAATCTTAATATGATTTTTTTCTTTCATTAACGCTTCAAAGCCTTCTGTGACCACTTCATCAAGCTTAATACGTTTTGTCACAAGCTTTTCCGCTGGGAAGTACCCCTTTGTCATCAGCTCCATTACCGCTGGGAAAATATCGCGGTAGGCGATAATCCCTTTGACTGTTCGCTCTGACAGGACAATATTATTCGGTTGGATTGAAGCTTCTGTTTCCCAAATCGAAACAATGATTGTTTCTCCTTCAAACGTTGTAGAGTCAATCGCTTGCTTTAGTACAACGGGCACACCTGTCACTTCAAAGGCTACATCCACACCACCATCTGTTAGCTGCTGTAAACGGGCGACAGCATCCTCTTCCTGTGGATTAATCACCGCTGTTGCACCTAGCTCTAATGCCTTTGCCGCTCGTTCCTGTGACAGCTCCACTGCATAAATTTCTGATGCCCCTGCTGCACGAAGCGCCTCAATGACTAATAAGCCAATCGGACCTGTACCGAAAACAGCTGCTTTATCTCCTGCCTTCAGCTTACTGAGACGAACAGCATGTAAAGCAACGGCGGCAGGCTCTACAAGTGCACCTTGCTCGTACGATAATCCCTCTGGCATTTTGTGTACCATTTTTTCATCCACCAGTGTATATTCAGAGAAGCCTCCGCCTCCACCAGATAAACCGTGGAATCCGAGATACTTACAAATATTGTATTTTCCTTTTTTACAGGCAGCACATTCGCCACACGCAAGAATTGGCTCTACCACAACTGGGTCTCCAACACGTACCTTTGTAACACCCTCACCAATTTCTACTACTTCACCAGAGAATTCATGCCCCATGACGATTGGCGCAATATCTTGACTAATATAATGTGGTTCGTCTACAGGAATAAAGATTGGTCCTGCCGCATATTCATGTAAATCACTACCGCATATACCCGTCCAATGTACTTTAATTTTGACCTTCCCTGGTGCAATCACTGGTTCCTCAATTGTTTCCACACGCATGTCCTTTGCTTTATACCATCTTGCTGCCTTCATTGTTTGAATTCCTCCTTCGAGTGTATAGTAGAGTTACAGTTTTATCGTATCATAGAATTTTACATATAGATTAAAATAGGTAATTTTTTAACAATTAATTAATATACATATTGCACAATGTCCGTAGAAATTATATTGTCAGGCACAGTATGACTTTCAAGTTATTTGTGAGATTGGTTATTATCATTCCTATATTTCTCTACAGAAAAAATCAAATTTCCTCGTATTTTTGAGAAAAATAACTATCTATAACAATAAAAAGCCATTCAGAAAAAACCTCTGAATAGCCCTTTAATCATTATTGAATTGTAAACTCTAACATTTCATATTGTTTCATGGTTTTACCCGTTGTTGACTTTACTTCTTTTACCCATAATGTGTATGTTTCACCAGATGTATAGTTTTTTACGGGTTGTACGTTCACTTTCGCTTTGTCCACACTGTATGTAACAGCTACTTTTTCCCCCTTTTTATTTAACACATACATATTATGATTCGTTAAAGAGGAGGCACTTACATTTTCGTTGAATGTAATTGTCCATACTTTATTTGCTGCTACATCTGTTTTCTTGATGTGTTCTTTATAATTATTGACTACGATATCGACGGTTGTTTTATAGCTACCCGATGTAATCGTTAACGTTGTTTTCCCTTCTGCTTTTGCTTCCATTTTGCCGAATGATAACCCCATAACGGCTGGATTGGATGAAGTAATCGTATAATTTTCACTATCTAACGGCATTTGGGTCTTATCATTAAATACGTTAACGACCGATAAATCTAATCGCTCCCCTACTTTTAACAGCGTTGTTTTCGCTTGTGCAGCAATCCCTACTTGTAAACGTTGTGGCAACTTCGATGTATCGTATAAAACCGTACCTGCTAATAAGCGCGTTCCACTATTATTAAATTGTAAAAAATGTGTTTGTGTACTTGCTTTTGCTACCACTTTCCCTGTATAAATATCGATTATATTAATAAAGTCATGGGTATCACTTGATTGATAGAATGCGCCTGCTACAAAGCGGCCATCTGGACGTAATGCAAAATCTGCCCATTCAAATGTTTTTTGACTATCTTCTAATTTTAATTGTCCAACTGTTTGTTCATCTAAATTTAATTCTGTTCGTATATACAATGAATCATTACCATTCATCCCAAACAGTAATTGATTTTTTTTATTATAGTCGATTTTCTTTACATTCACGCTGCCTGTATAGTTAGCAATTTCCTGTACATATTGACCGTTCGATGCATCACGTATACTGACACTACCATTTTTAATCGCGACAGCTAATTGATTGGTTTTCACTAAATACGCTAACCCTACTGGTTCTTGTCCTAAAGAAAACTTTTGCACTAATGTTCCTGTATTCACATTCCAAATCGATACACTATTATCGGCATCTGTTGCACTATATAAAACTTCACCTGTATCGTTAAATTGTACATCATTTACTGAAGCTGATGTTGATGACACCTTTAATTTATGTATCACTTTCCCTGATTCCGTGTTGATGACATAAATAAACAAACCACTTGGATGTGCCTTATTGGCTACTGCCAATTTCGTACCGTCTGGACTATACGCTACCTTTTCGACAGCCAGTCCGTCTGGCATATCGAGCTCAAGATCAAGATCCCCGGTTACCGTTTTCCAAATTTGTATTTTGGAACTCCCATTTGCGGTTACGAGCTTCGTATCATCTGCACTAAAAGCGGCATCTAATAATGTTCCTTTGAAATCATTTAACGCCCACACTTGTGGCAATGTTTTAATCGTTGTTTCAGCCGATACTTGGGCGCTCATTGCCCCAGTAAATACTAAGAAACACACAAGTAGGACCTGTATCACTTTTTTCATTTATACCCCTCACTTTAACAATATATTGATAATTATACCATTTTAAAAGTATTGTTACTGTTCATTGAACATAATTTGAAGTTACCCGCGAAAACAACCTCCTTTACTGAAGGAGGTTATTTAAAAGTAAATGTGACATGTGTACCTTGTTGTAATTTTACACCTTGTTCATCTTCTAATCCTGGCTGAATGACTAATGTGTATGGAATATCTGCTACATAATCTGCTTTTGGTGTGACAATAATTTTCTTACCATCTACTTGAATGGATACATCTACAGGATCGCCGAACATATCGACGACTTGAATAAATTGAAGGTTGTCTTCCGTGTTTTTCACGGCTTGCGATAATGTAATGGTCCATGGTTTTCGTGGTTTTGTTACGGCTATACTTTCATGCCATAGCTTTGTTTGATCAAATGTTAGGTTTTGCATTTTCTCATATTTTGTTTCAATTTCTTTTACTTGCTCTAGCACTTGGGGTGATAATAATTGGTCAGCTAAATCGCCGAATGTTCGAACAAACGCTAGTAACTGCTCAGCAAGTTTAGTAAATTCCTTGCTTAAAAACGTAATATTAGACGTGATTTTTTCAACTTCCGCACCTACTAATTCTTGCTCAATAGTAGTAAACACATCTAAGTTTGTCATCCCTGCCTTTACTGCTGGGGGTGCATTATTGATCGCTTGTCGAATCGTCGCTACCGCTTCTTTTATAGTACTATTTTTATTTAATGCATCGATTTGCGACGTAAGTGTAGCAATCATTTCTTTGTAAGAGGCTACGGTTTCCATTGCTGCTTGCAGTGAGTGCTGCGCATCGCTACCGAGTTGTGCTTGCTCTTCTAAAGATAACGTTTTAAACTTCGCTTGGACCGTCGCTACATCTTGAATAAATGTGGCCGCGAGAGGATCCAACGCCACAATCGCTTTCTTCACTGCAATTACGTCAGCTGGAATGGTCGGCACATGTTGTTGAATCGGTTCAGAAAAGACCAGCTTTTCCTGATTGTAAGCATAAACATTTTTTGTATCTTTTTTGATCGATGTGATGACGTCACCTGTATGTAAAGAAGTCACCTCTTTTGTAGCTAAATTAATTTTACTTAAACCAAAATTACGATCTAAATCCACAAAATATAGCGCCTCATTCGTGGCTAAAATATCCATTGCCCGCACATTTGCAAATGTCTCCACAGTTGGAATAGTAGCTAATAGATTCATCTGATTAATAGCATAGCTTCGGTCGCTATAATTCACATAATACAGGTTACCATTGATATATTCAGGAAGTAGTAAATAACGAATTCCATTCATTGTGAATAGCATAGACATCTGACTACGTAAAGCACTGAATCGTTCAGAAGTAGCGGCTGGTAAACCCGGGCGCTTATCCATTCGATGATCTTGTGAAATAACTTTATCTGAAATTAAAAAGTAATCATATGAAATATAATCCTTCAGTTCTGGGTAGGACATTGAAAATACAGGATCATTCCACGTTGGGTCTAGGTGGTACCATTTCCCGTCTACTTTCACTAAATTCCATGCATGATCTTCTCTCGCAAAACCCGTGACATAGTGTGCTTTGATGCCTGCTTCAGTTAGCATCATATACGCAAGCATCGCATATGCCTGACATACCCCTTTACCTTCTGTCAAAATCGTATATGCTGCATGCGGCGAAGCTTTTGTGTTTGTTGTATACGTTGTTTTTTTCACAATATAGTCATTAATCACTTTTACTTTTTCCACATCACTCATGGAAGGATCAATCAGCTCTGCGACTAGACGCTTCACTTCAGATGTGACATACGCTTCTTGTTTGGCCGTTGTCGTATAGCCAAGATTAATCGTTAATGTGACGTCATTCTCATAACCTTTGTAGCTATATCCATAGCTTAATACCGTCCCTAATGTATAATCATCTTTTTCCTTTGTTTCAATTAAAAGATTCATAATGTTCGACTTTAGTTGTTGTGTATTCCCTTTATACTGCACTTGAAAAGATTTTGTGAAGCTTTGCATTTCTTTGTAGATGATTTGTTGCAGATCCTCTAAGTTCGTAACAACCGGTACATCCACTGAAGCTACTACACGCGCCTCTACTTCAGGTAATGGTATAGCACCTTGAAAATAGGAATCTACCGCAAAGTCACTCTCTTGAATGATGTTAGCAGCCTGCACTTCCGAGTAAACAGCCACGCTTGATACAGCAGCAAATAATAGTGCCATAGATTGTTTCTTTTTCAACCAGAATTCCTCCTCGAACAGTTTGTAATAATTTTATCCTATTAATAGGTATTTTTGTATACATTTATATATCGAATGAAATTGTCACAAAAGCATTTGTACTATAGATGTACATTTTAATGTTCCAGCATAATGATTGACTTTAAAAATCAGCCTCCAGATTGCAAGCTGATCGTCTCCTTCGCTTACATTTCGGCTAAAAATAAATGTCTTTTAACGTTTCACTGCAGGACCTTGACTGGGGACGATAGTGTTTTGCTCGCACCAGATGGTTTTGACCGGATACAGTGACTTTTTGCTCGGATACGGTAGT
>NZ_JBYQFK010000002.1:110515-295347 GCF_057837305.1 Lysinibacillus sp. RU7
TACGGTAGTGTTTTGACCGTTCAATGCGGGCTTTTGCTCGGATACGACAGCGTTTTGCTCGCACCAGATGGTTTTGACCGGATACAGTGACTTTTTGCTCGGATACGGTAGTGTTTTGACCGTTCAATGCGGGCTTTTGCTCGGATACGACAGCGTTTTGCTCGCACCAGATGGTTTTGACCGGATGCAGTGACTTTTTGCTCGGATACGGTAGTGTTTTGACCGTTCAACGTGGGCTTTTGCTCGGATACGACAGCATTTTGCTCGCACCAGATGGTTTTGACCGGATGCAGTGACTTTTTGCTCGGATACGGCAGCTTTTTGACCGTTCACTGTCGACAGTTCTAAAACGATTTATATAACGTGTTAACTAAAAGAGATTTACTGTAGCACTTATTGATTTATCCATAGAAATAAGAAATATCTTTCTGTATAAAATTTCAAATTACTCTTAAAAAATATAGCTATATTTAACTAAATAATTTACAATATAAGTGTGAATATTCTAACATTTGAAGGAGGGATAATTGGAAGTGAAGAAAGGTATGTTGTTTATATTGTCAGTGGCATTGGTGATTTCACAATTGGTGCTGTACCCATTGGTCGGAAGTGCTGCGAGCTTAGTTCATTTTTCAAGTGAAAAGGAAGGGCAATATAACCCATTACATCCGTATATATTAAATTGGTATGGAGATGTGTTAATTAATGGTGGGTTAAATTTATCAGACATGAAATTGACAACGACTTCGAGCACAGCAGATGTCGTAATGACAACAAGTGGTTATATAGGCGCTAGCGCTATTGTCGAGTTAGGTACTGATGTGGATCTACAGGCGCCGATTGACTCTAGCAAGTTTGTAGGGAAATGGAAGACTTATTTAGAGTTGAAACCTACTATTTATTTACTTCGTACACATGATGACAAGTATGCTAAAATTCGTATCAATGACATTTTACCTGGAAAAGCTCTGTTCACCTATGTGTTGCAATCCGACTCACCAGGTGGCGAAGTCCCAACACAACAGTGGGAAACACATTACAATATCGATCCAGCCAAAATGTGGACCATCCGTTTTTCTAAAGCCGTAAATGCTACCTCGATCAACAAAAATAATATTTATGTACAATCTTCCACTGGACGTATTGTAGACACTAGGTTAGAAATATCGAGTGATGGCACTAAAGTGTTTGTCTATGCTCCAACGAACGGCTATACACCAGGCGAAACGTATACTTTATATATAAGTAATACGATCTCAGAACAATCATCTACTACAACTTTAAAAAGTAAAATTCACATGAAATTCACCATCGTAAAAAATCCACCTACTGATACAATTGCTCCAAACTCACCTACGAATGTTCGTGTCATCATGGAAGGGAATACCTACTACTTAAATTGGAATAATAATAGCGAATCTGACTTAGCAGGATACTTTATCTACTACAGTTTAAACGGCTCAAATTATACGAAATTGACAAACAATGAAGGAGGATATCTCTTCACTACGAACAAGATTTCCTTAAGTAAATGGAATGGGTCTAAAATTTCTATTTACGTTACAGCGGTAGATAAAAGTGGCAATGAATCGATAAAATCAAGCACAATCACAGCGACTCTTGAAGCAAAAGATACAACTCCACCAGCAGCACCAACTGGCGTGACAGCAGAGGCAATGGATAGTAGAGTGCAAATCGATTGGTATGAAAATATTGAATTAGATTTACTAGGTTATTATCTTTATGTGAGTGTAGGCTCTTCTAACAATTTCAAAAAAGCTTCTTATGAAGATGGTCAATCATTAATAGTGGATGAAACGATTGTCGATTTATTCGACTTACAAAATGGTACGACTTATTATTTCTATCTCACAGCCGTTGATAAAAGTTATAACGAATCGGCCCCTTCTAAAATCGTGTCTGCTACACCAACAGCTAGCTACAATACGACTTGGTCTGGATCCTGGAATTCTGATTATGGTGTTATCAAATTTACTCAATCTGGCTCAAATGTAACCGGTACTTATAGTTATGGTACTTATGGTTATGGTGAGCTCAAAGGGACAGTCCAGGGTAATACTTTAATTGGGACCTATTATGAAAACGACCTCACTTATGGTGAATTTATTTTCACGATGTCAAGTAATGGGATGAGCTTTGACGGCCAATACAGAAGTAAGGGCGGGATCGTTTGGGGCTATTGGGATGGTACAAGGTTAAAATAAAAATGTAAGTGTATGGGATGGTTATACAACACTAAAGCTTCTTAATTATTTGCAGTGAACAGAAGAGGGTGTCACAAATACCTTTGTGACACCCTTTCTGTTTTTCAGTGTAGTCACCTATTTACATTACTCCTGGCGCAACTGCTCATTGTAGTGATTATTCAATTAACGAAATTTCCTCTTTTGCACCAAATACTGTAATCGGTGTTTTTCCAATATTCTCTATCATTTTACTATCACCATTTATAATAAAATGCCCCTGTGTAATATATGCAAAATTACCTTCTTGCGTATTATTACCATCCGTCGTGATTTTATAAATCCCTTTTCCTGTTGGATCTTTTAGGTAAAGTCTTGTATCCTTATTAGCATTTACTTGCACTTTTTCCCCTGGTGCTAGTTCTAATTTTGTAAATAGCTCTTCAGTATGTTGTTCAAATGTAACCGCTCTTGTCGGTCCATATAAAAGTAGCGATGGCGTGCCTACGTTTTCAATAAGTTCTGAGAATTTCTCACTTACCGTAAACGCATCATCTCCATACTCATATACTTCTTGATTAAATTTGGCATTCATTACCTCATCTACATCGTAATGAATAGAAGAGTACACCCCTTTATTTGAAGGTTCCCTCATAAAGATAGTATGATGCTCTTTTAAATTAGACGTCACTTTCACTTTATCACCGTTATTTAACTCATAGAAAGTAAGTGGTTCTTCTTCTGTCTTCTCTAAACTAACATAGCGTGCAGGCCCTGAAATTGTTAATGGCTGATTTACTTCATTTTTAATAATTGTGTCATAACCAACCGTTACAGACGCCAATTCTTGACGATCATACCCAATACTTGACACATCATCTTTATCATAAGAGGCATAAGAAATTTTCCAATCCCCCTGTGGCACAGAATAGTTTAATTGAGTATGATATTCTGGTTCCTTAGATGTTGCTACAAGTTTTTCACTTCCTTCTATTGATAATGCGACAACTGCTTTTTCTTCAACTGCTTCCACTTGTGTTAAACCATATGTTGTTTTTGGAGCATATACATATAAAACTCCATCATCCTCATTTGTCACAATCATATTATCTAATTTAAATAACGAACTATTTTTAAACGCTTTATCTGCTTCTACTCGATATTCAAAATCACTAGCTTCTAAAGTTGAACTATATTCTGCATAGGAAGCATATACTTTTTCTGTAGCATTGCCAAAGAAGACTTGGGGGTAAGATTGTCGATCTTGACCTGTAATTTTTATATTATTACGCTCGTATAATTTATAAATGGTATGGGAAGCATCTTTAGATTCTTCTACTTTAAACCCTTCTTGCGCAGCTAAAGTCGTATTTGTCGTAAATGACACGGTCATCCGATCATTCTTTCCTAATGTTACATTTTGCTCTTGAGCTACTTGTACACCACTACGATGAGAGGTGCCACTTGTACCATATTCATCATAGGTAATGTACGTTGCCCCTACCGGCACTTTAAATGATTTCGTTTCATTTGAAGTGTTCGTTACGATATAACTATTTGCAAATAGCACTTCCTCTGGTGTTTTATAAATCATTTTAAAGTAGTACTTCGTTGGTGCAATCGCCTCTTTTGAGTCTTTTTGTTTAACACCTTTAATCGTTAACGTATAGGAATGATTATTTTCATATTCTTTCCCTTCTGCTAACTTAATCACCAATTGATGATCAGTTGCACCGATTTCTGCAACTGTCGCTACTTCCCTCTTCGCCGTTTCATCAAAAACTGTAATTTGTGCTAAAGAAGTCGGGTCTACCGCATGAGAGAATGTAATCGTCCGCACGTCATCATATAAATGATATGTATCCTCTACTTCATTCCATTTCACATACTCTACTTCTTCTGCACTAGCTACCATAGGTACAGCTGCTATTACAACCGGTAACACGAATGCTGCTTTCATATATTTATTCACTAACCCCCCCTTTAACCATATATTACAATATAATGGTTAAATTAGGTATATTCGACTTTTGTTAAAAAGTATTTTTGATTCATTCAAATGAATTTCATAATCCCGTTTCTAATTAGTACATAAGAACACTATTCAAGAAAATCGCTTTATCATTCATTCTCCACTGGATGCACTCGCTACAAGGCGAATACCATCAGCTACACTCGTCGCTCTTCACTGAGAAAATAAAAATAAACATGTTTCTAAATAGTCCAATAAAAAAACACTACTGAGAATTAACTCAGTAGTGTCATTAAAATTATTAGCAAGTCATTGTCTATTCAATCGAAAGAATCTCAAATTCAGTAGGGGAAATATCTCCTTTAACCGGAACATTATTGCCATTTGCATCGCTATAATTCCCTTGTGGAATAATGTTTTCAGGATTATTTTTATGACCATTTGCATTAGCTGCACCAATAAGCCCTAAATCATTTGCTTGTTTTAAGCTAGCTACACCTACACCTGAAAAATAAAGATAAATTTGAGCTGGTTGATTTTGGGAAAATAATGTACCTATCTTAACGATGGATAGCTTATCTAATTGAATAACCGTATAAAATTCTTTTGTCTTTTCAAAATAAATACCTTCTTTTACAGACGTTGCTGCTTGTACATTCGTGATAGGAATAACGATACATACCCCTAAAATAAAGGCAGCTAATATTTTTTTAATCTTATGATTCATGTCATTCTCCTCCAATAAATTTATATAGATTTATCATATCAATCAACATACTTTTATTACATTATATAACATTTAAGGGTTATTTGTATATATTAACTACCTATTTTAATCCATATCATTTTCAGGAGCCTAAACTGCTCTTATGAAGAAAACTTGTATTTATACATGTACTAAATTTTTGACTAAATCCTTTATCATTGGAATGCACTAACATTTTTAATATGAAATGAACGTAACTAAAAACCATTTGTAGTTAAAACAACAAAATTAAGGTAAAATAAAGGAGAGCCATTATGATGAAAGTGAGATTTTATGATGAAAAAACGCAAACTCTACTATCCTTTAATATTATCAACCTTGTTATTTGCATGTTCTGATTCAACAAATACAAATAATGAAAATAATCAAACTCAAGAACAACAAGAAATAAACGAAATTGTTGAAACACTTTCTTTATCTAGCAATGAAGATATAGTGCAAGAATTAGAATCACAAGATAAAGTAGAAAAAGTCGATATAATGATTATAGACGGCTTAAAAAAAGTATTAGCTACCATTCAAGTAACGGAAGACATGTCAAAAGAACAAGCCAATCAATTAGCTGAAGCTCAATTAGAAAAAATTAAACCCCAATACGAAAATCATTCTATTTTAATTACAATTATGCAAAATGAAGAGCAATTATCACAAAAAGTATTCGAGATTGATTGAGTACTGGTACGAAATATCAAAAGTAAGTCGAATTTCATGCCTATTTCCAAACATAAAGGGGCACTATCGAGAAGCTTTGAATCTCGATAGTGCCCTTTGAAAAACTACGCCCAACTATTCGAACATTGAGTACTCTATAGCTTTCTTAATACCTACAATGCCGTGCATAGTACTTCGTATATTAATGCCGCCATAAAAACGGATATGTCCCTTTCGGATAAATATCCGATTCTCCATATAAGTTGAATATTTCAGAACCTGTATAAATTCCTGCTTTCTGAATGATTGTATCTACATTTTCCAGCAATGGCTCTTTTCTCACTTTTCAGTAAAAAATGCTTGAGAATTTGCTGATTAACTCCTAACAAATATTTTCAACAAAAATATTTGTTACTTCAACTTATATAGTCTCATATGGTTTTATATGTGAATGCCCCTGTCGCCATATTCAAGAGTACGGTACCATCTACCGGACCTGCCGAAATAGAAATAACCTTAATTTTCCTGTTTTCAATTTCAGCTGATACAATTCCCTGTGCGGATAATTCTATTGACGTGCCCACGCTTGGTCATTGTTTAAAGTTCTCATATTTATATTCGGTACGCTATTCTCGTCTTATCCCTATTTGCCTATTGATTTTATAAAGAGCCCTCACCATGCAGGCGGCTTTCATTGCACACGGCGATCCGTCAGCAGTTTTTCTTTTAACTTATTTCCCCCCTTTATTATGATAAACAAAGGTTAAAATTCGGTAAAAAGAAAGGTGATTTTAGGTAGAATATTGGTTATTAAAGTAATTTTCGCGGTTTATCGTTTAGTTTTTCTATAACTTTATAAGAAAATACTAATGTAACTATAGCCGTTCCTTTGTGCAACGAATTTCTTTCAAAATCAGTTCTACTGACCGTGTCGCCCTAAAAACTGATATGTTCCTTTTGGATACTTATCCCACTCACCGTATAAGTCAAATCGTTCAGAGCCAGTATAAATCCCTGATTTTCTCACGATGGTTCCGCCATTTTCTAATAATTGTTCTGTCGAGTTTATATCTCCCAACACATCTACTATCCTGCCCTCTTTCTTTAAAACAAGCGCAGTTGTTTTGAATCTACCTGGATCAAATAAAAGAAACTCATCATTATAATAAGTAATGGGGGTTATATCAAATGCATTGTAAAAACTACTATTCAGAAAAATATATGGCATATTGGGTAATGCTTTAAGAATGGTTTTAGAAAAAGATCTCTTCGAATTGGTTTGTATATCGTATTGATAAACCTCCAACTCATATCCATGTAATTCCTCAGATGGATTACCGCTTCCTTTATAAAAAAGCTCTATTGCTATTCTGCCATCTCCACCATCCAAATACTCCGAAAAGAAAAGCTCGACTGCACCTTGTTGCTTAACTGACACATCCAGAATCACTGCAGTTCCATCTTCAGCTACTATCCATTCATACGTATTTATTGGCTGTGCTGTCCAGATCCTACCTGTTAATACATTTGGACCAAACAATGTGCTTGTAGGTGTTCCCTTATATACTAGAAAGCGGGTACTATTTGGAAATATTTCCGACAAATCATAAGAAACTCCTGTTACTCCTTGTTTCGTACTAATTTTTTTATAACCATTCGGAGCAAGTGGTGCGTTTCGCACAACAACAGTAGTACTTACCACTCCGCCCTGACCGTCAGTTGCAGTAATAGTAATCGTTACTTCTCCTGCATTTAAACCAGGGCTAATTTCTAAAATATTCCCCTTTATAATGGCACTAACCATTTGTGATTGATTGCTAACCGCTGAGTAGGACATTACATCTCCATCAGGATCATAAAACAGCTCATTTAAGTCAAAGATTCGTGATGGGGTAACACCTGCAGTTAATATTTGTTGGGCTATAACACTTTGCACAACTGGACTTTGATTATTCGCTGAGCTATTCTCACTTTATACCTCTCGGCTTTATAGTGAGCCTTCACCATGCAGGCGGCTTTCACCGCACACGGCGATCCGTCAATGAATCTTTCATTTCAATACCTATCTCCCTCTCCTTATGATACAACACAAAGATTAAAATTAGGTTAAATAGTGAAATCTTTCAACATAAAAAAGCTACGTAAAAATATTTAGCCGTAATATTTCGTTGAGTTGGCCCTATCTTTAATAATCTTAGGCAACAAATTTCTCCGATACTAAAATGAGATGATCCAGTACATCAATGCCTAAAATCTTACCTGCTTCTACAAGAGGCTCTGTCCCATCAATATCCTCTGGTGAACGTAATCGTCTCCCATGTAAATCTTCTCCTTGAATTGGAAAAAGCCCTCCACTCCATGACAGAATGAAAGGCTTGAACGATACTACTCATTAGTACGTTATATAGTTAAAGCTTTATTTGTTGCGATTTTGATTGATGGTGTGTGTTCATTGTCAAATCTAGATACAGCATCGTTATCAAATGGTTCTGGTTAGTATCTGCACAGGCGCGTGTTTTAGTTTTACAACTAAAGTTAACCAGGATATATTTTAGGATTACTGAAAATTAAATATCCAAGTCATTGTTCCAGTTACATTATTGCTATCTGTATAATCAAATGTAATAAAAGCTGCACCTGAACCAACTTTTGCTACATCTAAAAATACATCTCCTGAAGGATTTGGACCAGTAATCGCTGCAGTCGCAATACTTGGATCATTACTTCTTGGATTACTGAATGTTACAGCTGAGCCACTTTCCCCTGTTATTGCAACTGTTAAATTAACATTAGCTGACATTGAATATGGTCCGCCAATTGTTCCACCATCAATATGTGGTGCTGAAATGTTTACTCTTGGTGTATTCGGAATGGTAACCGTTACTGGAGCAGATTTATATGCCACTACACTTGTAGCATTATCCACAATTTTATAGGATACAGTTACATCCCCAGCTGCACTACCCCTTACAGCCCCCATACTTTGGTTAATTGTAGCCGAACCTGTACCATTCGTTACATACCAACGGATAGTTTGACCCGCACCTGGCACTGTAAAACCCGTTGCTGCTGCGCCCCATCCAATTACTGAGTAGGGCGCTGGAACTGTAGGTACTGCTCCTACGGCTGCTGGTGGATGAACCGTCACAGTTACTGTTCCTTTCTCAATGACCACTCCATTCGCATCCTTACCAACATACGTAATATTTGAAGTACCAGCTCCCACAGCTGTGACTTGACCTGTTGTAGCATTTACTGTGGCTACTCCTAATGTTCCAGATATAAAGCTCTTATTAGTGGCTGTTGCAGATAAGCCTGCTCCCACTGGTGCTGTCATTACTTCGCCCATTTGTAATACTTGCGTATACGTTGGATTTTTTGCTGTTGCTGCCGGAAATACCGTAACACTTACACTATTACTTTTAGCGTTACTTGATGTATAGCTAATCGTTGTCGTCCCTGGTGATAAAGCTGTGACTACGCCTGTAGTTGCATTAACAGTCGCAACAGCTGGATTACTTGATGACCATGTTTTTGTTCCTGCTTCCGTTGTTGCTACTGTTCTAGTAGTTGTCTCACCTAATTGTAAAACCGTTGAAGATGTACCTACACCTGTTATTGTTGCCCCTGTTGTTACGCTATTCTCGTCTTATCCTTTCTCTATCTCTTAGGTTTATAACGAGCCTTCACCATGCAGGCGGCTTTCACCGCACACGGCGATCCGTCAATGAATCTTTCATTTTAATACCTATCTCCCTCTTCTTAGCATATGACACAAAGGTTAAAGTTAGGTTAAATAGTGAAAAAATAGAGCCAAACTATGACTGTTTATTTATACAAATTTTTATAAACTTCGATGAATGACAGGCACCATACTGAAAAACACACTTAACTTTTTAAAATATGTTTGCTGCATATCATCTTCCTGATGTGCAAAAAGAAACCCCACCGAAAAAGGTGAGGTTAATTTCAAGTATTTTTTTAGGCTAATTATCGTGGAGCAGCAACTGAAGTCTGCTGCGCAGAAAAACCTGTTAATGTACTAGCTGTTGCTTTAACTCGAACTTGAGTAATATTTCCTATTGTTGTAACCCATTTAGATTCACCATCAGCATTGGTTGGATATAAGTTCATCCACTCTGTCCAAGTACTCCCTCCATCTTCAGAAACTCTACCTTCCAAATTATTAGCGTTGCCTGGTAATCCTACTAATAAATTAGTGGGACCGGCGTATGCTGCAGTAAATGTTGGAGCATTGGGAGACTCAGCGACTATTCTTACATTAGAAGGATTATTTTTTTCACGCACATAAACATTACCTACAAAAGTAGCTAATGTTACAGGTGTGTTTGATGATAATGCATCTATCCAAGTTCCATTTGTACCGTTTGTAGAATCTAAACTGTACTGCATAGTAGTAGAAGTGTTAGTGATATTCCCATCAAAAGTATTAATTCCAACACTCGATAAATCTAAAACACTATTCTCGTCTTATACCTTCTCTATCTATCAGTTTTATAACGAGCCTTCACCATGCAAGCGGCTTTCACCGCACACGGCGATCCGTCAACGAACCTTTCATTTCAATACTTATCTCCCACTTCTTAGTATATGATATAAAGGTTAAAGTTGGGTTAAATATTTAAAAGCTTTCAACATAAGTACTGGTGCTTCCCTAAACAAAAAAAGACTACTCAACAAAAGCCAAGTAGCCATTAAAATACGTATTTAAATCTTAACATCGCATGCGCTTTAAACATGCAATTATTTTACTGTGAATGCTTTTTCCCCCGATTTACTTAGTGCTTTACCGTTCGCACTTTTTACATCTTTCGTTACATATACAACATAATCACCTGCAGGATAGCCACTTGTCGGTGCTTTAATGTTAATTTCATTATCCTTTACTTCTAAAGTTACATTTTGCTTTATACCAGCTGCATTGATGACATAAACGGACTCTGACGTTACTGTTGTAGGATCAACAGACTCATTAAATGTTACTTTCCAATTTTTATTAGTAGGGGTACTCGGCTGTGCATCTACTTTACTCAATGTAAATACATTGCTTACACTTTCATAATGAGATTCTACTACTACATAATCACCTGTAACTGTATTATAAAATTTACTGCCCTTATAAGGTAATGTCGTAATGGCTTTTAATGTCGCAAAATCATAGACAATCGTGCCTGTAGGTGAGCTTACATATAAATGGTCATTATTCAATTTTGAAATTTTGAAATAGCTACTACCTACTGCAATTGTTCCACGTTTTTGACCTTGTTCATTTAAAAATGTAATAACACCTTTGTCTTCCTCTTCATAAATCGCATGAATTTCTTCGTTATAATCATAAGGTTTTACTGCTTCAATTGTCGAAATAACTTTTGCGCTATTTACATCAAAAATACGCACGCTATTGTCATTATATAAATAAATTTCTTCACGTTCTAAAGAATAGTCTGCCGAAGTATAGTCACTTGGCATCGATACTTGCTTATTCGTAAAACGATCTACAGCAACTACTTTAAAATCTACACTTGGTAAAGACAAGAAATAATATTTCGGTGTAGATTCCATATAAGTCACTTCAACCATACTTTCAATTGGTGAATCTAACGTTACACTCACTTTTTCATCATTAAGATAATCAGGAAGTTTACCATCCGCACCATATAAATGGAATTCATAACCATTATCTGTTGGATGTAAATACTCTGACCACACTGGAATTGTTAATGTTGAACTGCTTACAGTATTGCCATTATAGTCAAAGTGGAATGCATCTGCTCCATAAGGCCCCATACCAGAGTTTGCTTTTACATGTAGAATTGTAAAAGTGCTATCAGAGAAATGACGAATTGCAAAATAAGGTTTTGTATATTCCGAATTGTAATTTTCATAATTTAAATAGTTAGACCATAATCGGACGAAATTCTCATTATATCCTGTTAGTGTTTGTTTTTCATAATCTAATATTAAAATTAATAAATCTCCATTTGGCTGTTCTACTAAAAATGCTGCATCCGGACGTGTGAAATTAACTTCTTTTAATGTTTGTCCATCATTATTGTACTTAACAAGCTTATAATCACGCTCACCACTTTCTACTAACGCAATAATATCTCCTGTTGACGTAATAGCTACTTGACTACCTACAAAAGAATTACCTTCAAAGTCAAACTCAGTAAATGCATTTACCTCTTTGTATTCTGCCGCTGCATGAGAAGTCGTAGGTAATACTAGTGTAAAGATTAGTAACGCTGCAAAAAATAATTTAAAGAATCGCATCATTATACTCCTTTTTGTTTTTTTATATCATTATTTGAAAATTATAACATACAAAAATGGATTTACTTCCCTTTTTCTATTTTTTAGCAGGTGCGTTAGTAAACCATTTTGAGCCATCTCTAGTCAAGTGGGGGCTTTTCGCTACGGGATACAATTGCCAAATATATATACAGTACAAGAAAACCATCTACTAAATTCAGATGATTTAAGTGCCATTTTCTCACGGATTTACTTTTTGAAGAGGGACAATAGCTGACATTCGTACTTTTAAATTATTAGCATAATGAAGTTTAAGGATAAAAGAAAATCCCCCTCAAAAACCGAGTTTTTCATCGACTTTTGAAGGAGACTTGCTCTAATTTTTTATGGATTTTGAGCCGTTATTTTTCCGGCGTATCCACCAATACCACCAAACAGCGTAGGTTTTAAGTGTTCCATCTTCTGCTTTTACAACTACACTTACATAGGTACTGATAATATTCTCTATATTAATTAAGGTAGTATCATCGGATAATTCAATTGCGCTGTTAAATTGTTATACAGTTGTAATTTTCGGATAATTATATACTATCTTGAACGTTGCTCCTGAATGATTGGTTTGTAAAGCAGCCCTTAACTGTGCTGCCGTTATATATATGGAGTCTACTTTAATTTCTAAGATGGATTCTCTTAAATAAACAAAGTAGCCTAAACTTGCGTAACTGCTTGATAGAATGACTGTTGCATCATTGCTTACATACCCGCTATTCTCGTCTTATACCATTTTATCAATGGCTTTGGATTCGATCCGTCAGCAGTTAGTCTCCTTGTTTCCCCATGTACACCTCACATTACTAATGTTAAAAATAGGTTAAATTTCAAAAAGTTAAAACATAAGAATTAAACTACTACTCGCTATATACAAATTTCAAAAAACTTTAAAGTGTGAAATGCGCCTTACTTTAATTTACAACAACAGTATTAGATTTAGTGCCTAAATCTTCAACGCCATTAACTATTAAAATAACGTAATATTGTCCCGACCCAACATTGGTTTCGAACTTACTAACCAACGGAGTTACATTTTCAGTAAGTAATATACCATTTTTGTATAAATTAAACTTTGAACCTTGAGGTAATCCTGACACCCTTAATTTGCTTGCCGCAGGACTTGTTAAAACAATATTTACATTGCTATTCTCGTCTTATACCGCATACTTGCAGCTTTCGATTCGAGCCTTCACCATGCAGGCGGCTTTCACCGCACACGGCGATCCGTCAACAATAGATTTCTTACTTATTTCCCCTATTTTAAAAATATAGTATTCCAAAGTACTATTCAACCAAAAATTATAAAAAGAGTGTGAGCCTCTGCAGAAAACCATTTTTCCCACAGAGCGCTCTACTACACGATTATCGCTACTGCTTCACCCATTGTGAAGTCGCTTCATTTAATATAAATGTCCCTGGTGTTTGAGAGGCATCAATTGAAGCACTTATATTTGAGTTTATCCCATTCAGATTAAAAGTATTAAAATCAATTCGACTGATCGTACCTTTAAATGTAACAGATGTAAGTTTGTTTTGAATAAATGCCTTATCGAGTGTCTTTACACTACTTGGTATCATGACAGATGATAACTGATTACCTTGAAATGCACTGATCAAAATAGTTTCAATACCCTCTTCTAGCGTAAGTGATGTCAGTTGATTGGTACTAAATGCACCTTCCCCGATTACTTTAACACGACCCGGTATCGTGATCGATGCAAGTTGATTGTTACCAAATGCATTCTGACTAATTCTTAAAGCTGATCCAATACTTAGTATCGTAGCTGAGGTTAACTGATTGTTTTGAAATGCACCAATATTAATTGTTGTGACACTACTCGGTATCGTGACCGATGTGAGCTGATTATTACGAAATGCCCAATTTCCAATTGTTGTGACACCATCTAATATCACCACTTTTTCAATTCCAGATATTGTAAACTTTCCATTGTTGTCAGTATAACTAAAATTATTCATCGTTCCATTCGTACCACCACTTAAAGCTACGTACAATGTGTCATTATCTTTATACGATACAATATCTCCACCCCAAGCTATATCACTCCACAGGCTTGCTGTTTCTGGAATGCCTGGAATATTTATAACACCGCTATTCTCGTCTTATACATCATGATAGATGCTTTCGATTCGAGCCTTCACCGGGCAGGCGGCTTTCACCGCACACGGCGATCCGTCAGTGATAGATTACTTACTTATTTTCCCTATTTTAAATAGTATAGTATTTTGAAGTACTATTCAACTAAAAAAGTGTAAAAAGAGTATGAGTCTCTGCAGGAAATAATCTCTCCCACAAAGCGCTCTACTCTGAAACTTTACTAATTTTTTTGTGTATGCGGCAGCCACAACACGCTTAACGCTACTGCTTTACCCATTGTGAAGTCGCTTCATTTAATATAAATGTCCCTGGTGTTTGGCTGGCATTCATCGTAGCATGTACTCTACTATTTTTGCCATTGCCATGGAAGGCTTGCTCTGAAATCGTATTTACCCAGCCTTCAAAGGTTACAGATTCAAGTAGATTATTAATAAGCGCAATATCATTAATATACCTTACCGAACTTGGAAGCGTTACAGTATTTAACTTGTTATAACTAAATGCACCCACACCAATTGAATAAACGCCGTCTAAAATCGTAACCGATGTAAGCTCATTTCTAGGGAATGCAAATTCACCAATTGAAGTAATCCCTTCTAATATAACCACTTTCGTTATGCCATCACTTGATAATTTATTTTGATTATCACTGGCAGAGAAATTATTCATTTGTCCATTACTACCACCCTGTAAAGTTAAATACAGCGTGTCATTATATTTATAGGAGACAATATCACCGCCCCATTCAATATTCGTCCATAAACTCGCTGCCTGTGGAATGATGCTAGGGATATTGTTCGTTACTGGAATCATTTGTTCATTGTTAATTAAGTAGTTTTCTTTTTCAATGCCTACACCTATTGCATGATCTTTAGTTAATTTTGCTGCTGCCATAAAGGAAATTTCTACGTTCGCTCCGTCAATCGTTACTGTATAATCCGTACCTAAACGTAATAAATTTCCTTCTTTAAATACATAAATATTTTCAGTTGCTAACCCTGCTACGACAGCACTTAACGTAATGGTCATTTTCCCCGTTGCGGATTCGAGTACAGGTGCCGGTACTGTAATTACTATCGGTAGTATATCAGCCCTTACCCAACTATTTGATAACGTATAGTTGCCGGCTTGCGCCCCTGTAAGAGCATAGGAAACCGTTACACCTCTAGATGTTCCAGCATTTGCATTGTCAAATATCCCGACAGCACGGTCTACCGAAACCTCGTCAGAACCGATAATACCTGAAAGGGTTCCTGGTGTTACAGTTGCCGTATTTGTGCCATCATACTCCTTGTTCGCTACTGTTGGGGCTGTAATGGTTAATGCCTTTTTCGTAATTTCACCCGTAGTTAGCACGGTTGGGGCAGGCGCTGTGTATTTACTTGCATCGACCCCGCTTAAAGTATACGTTACGGTGATCATTTTACCTGTTCCGGCAGTAGCATTGTCATACACTGCTGTTGCACTTACGTTTACTACATCTCCTGCAACGACACCTCTAAGTGATCCCGCTGTTACAGTCGCCATATTTGTTCCATCATACGTCTTTTTGGTAGCTACTGTTGGAAGTGTAATGGTTAATGCCTTTTTCACAATTTCACCCGTAGTTAGCACGGTTGGGGCAGGGGCTATATATTTACTTGCATCTGCTCCACCTAATGTATACACGACTGTAATTATTTTACCTGTTCCTATATTACTATTATCAAAGGTTGCCACTGCTGAAACCATGACATCATCACCTGCTAATACACCACTTAGTGTGCCAGGTGTTACTGTCGCTGTCGTCGTTCCATCATACGGTTTCACTGTTGTTACGGTTGGTTCCGTAATGGTTAATCCTATTTGTGTGCTATTCTCGTCTTATACACATAACTGTGCTTTCGATTCGAGCCTTCACCATGCAGGCGGCTTTCACCGCACACGGCGATCCGTCAATGATAACTTTCTTACTTTTTCCCCTATTTTAATAACATGGTATTTTGAAGTACTATTCAACTGAAAAGTGTAAAAAGCGTATGGGTCTTTACAGGAAATCATCTCATCTATAAAGCGCTCTACTCCACGCATGAAATTCATTATTCGTATCTAATAGTAAGCATTGTTAGTGATTCTTTACCAATTATATTATCGGGTCCGATTGATTCATTTACTTCTAATATTTTTAAGAGTATTAAACCACTTACATCGAGACTCGTTAGTTGATTACCATTCACAAACAACCATTGCAAACTAGTTAAACCACTGACATTTAAATTTTCTAGTAGATTATTAGCCACATCTAATTTTTTTAAATTAATTAAAATACTTACATCTAGACTCGTTAATTGATTATCACGCGTTTCAACATATTCCAAGCTAGTTAAACCACTTATATTTAGATGCGTTAGTTGATTCTCATTCACATACAACTCTTCCAAGCTAGTCGAATTACTTACATCTAGGCTCACTAGTCG
This sequence comes from Lysinibacillus sp. RU7, assembly GCF_057837305.1. Taxonomy (NCBI): domain Bacteria; kingdom Bacillati; phylum Bacillota; class Bacilli; order Caryophanales; family Bacillaceae; genus Lysinibacillus; species Lysinibacillus sp. RU7. The sequence goes on from NZ_JBYQFK010000002.1 coordinate 127,005, forward strand.
ATTATTATTTACAGATAAATATTTTAAGCTGTTTAAATCACTGACATTTAGAGTCGTAAGCTGATTATATGACGTAGACAACCGTTGCAAGCTAGTTAAACCTCTTATTTCTAGACTCGTTAATTGATTTTCGCTCACCATCAATTGTTGCAAGCTTGATAAACCACTTACATCGAGACTTGTTAGTTCATTACTCGACGCATCAAGTTGCTGTAAGTTGGTTAAGCCAGCTACGTCTAAACTCGTTAATTGATTATATTCCACACGTAACTTTCGCAAGTTTGTTAAATCAGCTACGTTTAAGGCGGTTAGTTGACTATCATTCGCATACAACTCGTTCAATTCAGTTAAACCACTTACATCTAGATTTGTTAATCTGTTGTAGGAAACATCCAAATATTCCAAACTAGTGCCATTAAAAATATTAAACCCATCCATACTCGTAATGTCGGAAAAACTTAAGTCTATTTTGTATTCAGATGTGGCCAATTGACGATTAATATCATCCTTTGTAATTAGGGCATCAACAGTTGTTCCCATCCATGTTGCAATCACTTCTGCTAGGTTGGCATCTGGAAACTGTTGTGCGATCGTTTTTATTATCAGTCCGCTATTCTCGTCTTATACCACACTTTGGTGGCTTTCGATTCGAGCCTTCACCATGCAGGCGGCTTTCACCGCACACGGCGATCCGTCAATGATATTTCTCTTACTTTTCCCTATTTTAATTTTGAAGTGCTCTCCAGTTGTAAGATGGATGGAGCACCTTATTCACATTGGTTGAATGCCCATTTCCTAACGTGATGACTAATCTATCTGTTCTATATGCGTAATATATAAAATGGCTGGCTTCGAACCATATTCTTGGCGCATACCAGTTACTCTAATGCGTGTACCCACTTCCAAATTACTTAATGTTTGTACCAATGTTGTTGGCGTGTAATAACCGTCCCAGTTAGCAAGTTGTATCGTCGATGTGCTATTAATATTTGTATTATCGATCGTATCTGCTAGCAAATATACCGTATAAAAACCATTTCTAGTGTTTTTAGATGATAAATATCCTTCAACTATCATTTTTGTTCCTACCGATTTCGAATTGGCCGTTTGTACATTGATCGGCGTGACGTTATTTATTGTGACGGTTACATGAACATCCTCGTATCCCGTTGCCTTCACAACAATTGCGTGTGTACCGACGCTATAGTTTTGGTTAATCTTCAAATGACCAACGATATTTTTCGATATAAGAGATGAATCTACTAATACATCATTTATATACACACCCGTTATCTGACTACGCCACACGGCATCATCTTGAAATTTTAGGGTAATGCCATTGTTAAGAAATGCCTCATAACTCGTAATTGTTGGTGATTTTTTTAATGGACTATTCTCGTCTTATACCGCACTGTTACGGCTTTCGATTCGAGCCTTCACCATGCAGGCGGCTTTCACCGCACACGGCGATCCGTCAGTGATAGATTTTTAAAACTTATCTCCTTTAATACGCCATAACTGTTACAGTTACATCTTCATATCCAGTTGCTTTTATCGTCCAAGTAGAAGTGCCCCAAAGTACATATTGATCAGCATATAAGGTTAGTTCTCCTGGATTGATGTGTACGAAACGGAAAATATCGACATCTCTAGTCCCGTTCTGCTTCACAATAATACTCGTAATTGCTGCTCTCCACTCAGGATCATCTGTAAAGTATATCCAAATATGATGGTACACATCTGCAGTTAGAACTGGTGGTGTTTTTAAGCTACTGCTATTCTCGTCTTATACCGCACTATTGCAGCTTTCGGTTCGAGCCTTCACCATGCAGGCGGCTTTCACCGCACACGGCGATCCGTCAGCGGTTACTTTAATACACTTCAACGGTTTAAAATCCGTTTTACTTTTTAGGGAAAATTTTTTAAAAAGAAAATATACCACTGACTGGGTTCCTTCGCTCCTGCTAGTTTTCTCCTTCTCCCATGTTACCATGCAAGTCCAAACGGCTAGCGATCGACACTACTACGAACCCGCTGCCATCCAATCAGCCTCATCGGTGCTAATCCACCTCTTCTGATCGGACTTCAAACGTTCCATTCCATCTATCCCTTGTTTTGACAGCCTTAGGTTTCCACTATCTTATCAGGTGTGAGAAAGACGAGTTTAACAGTCAATTTTACTCATCTCCAACATATCATTCCAAATATCTGGATGAATACCGAACTCCTAGCAACTTTCGCGGTATTCACTACCTCACCCTGCCTACATGGATTCGTCTTCCTAACCATAGCTGTCTTTTAAAGAACCCCGCCTCGGGTACGCCCGAGTACGACTTCACCTGACTTAGCCCCTTACTGTGTATTAGCACATCACTGGACCCAGGAGGATTAGGCACTTGCGGTTTGACTGTTTCGCAAGAATAGGACTTGCACCTATCGATTCGATGGAGTAGTTAGAAATGATCTATAGGCATCATTTCCACTTATTTCACTAGCGCATTGGCTAGCTTATAAAGTAACGTTTCGTTTTGTTTTATTAAGGAGTGACTGCTGGTGTTACATTACTTGTTGCTGTCGATCCGTTAGCTCCGCCAATAACAACTCGTATAAATTTACCTTGCTCTGCTGAAGTTAATACAAAAGTTGAACTTGTTGCACTTACAATATTTGTATAGGTACCACCAACTGTATCGGCTACTTGCCATTGATACGTTGGGTTTGTTGCACCCTCATTTGCTACTGCCGTTAGTATTTGACCTACTTGTACTGTTCCGGTAATTGCTGCTGATGTTACGGCTGTTTTGGAAGTGACGGTAATCGCACTCGTAGCGGTTTTACCATTAACAGTCGTTGCCATAATCGTTGTGCTACCAGCGCCTACAGCTGTCACTAAGCCCGTGTTACTAACAGTCGCTACTGCTGGATTACTAGAAGTCCATGTGACCGTTTTATCTGAGGCATCGACTGGTGTTACTGTCGCAGTTAATTGGACGGTCTTCTTCGCTTCTAGTGCGCCTGATCCTACTTCTAAATCAGCCACAGTCGGTTTATCTAACGTAATACCTGCTACTGGAATTGCTGGTGGACCGGCGTATGCAGGTACGACAACTTGTGTAATCGCTCCTGCTGCATAGCCGGGTTTCGCCGCAAATCGTACTTCATATGTGCCTGCTGCTAGACCCGTAATTTCCGTTGCGGTTACTGGCGTAAATGCCGCAGCACCTTTCAGTCGGTATTCCATTGCTACGGTTGTACCTGTAATTTTCCCGTCATTGCCATTCACGGTTGGGGCAACACCTGCTAAACTTGTCGGTGCTACTTGTGGTAATACAAAAGTTACTGTTCCACCACCTGTAACAGTTGGCGCTGTTACTCCAGATGGTACCGTAACGGTTACATTCTGTCCTGCCGATACAGTTAACGTTCCTACGTTGCTGTTACCAATGACAAGGTTTTTTGGGTTAATTCCTGTTAAATCAAAACTAACACCAGGAGTAGTTGGTTCTAAAATGACTGTTGCATTGTTTAATGCACTACCTGTTTGGTCTGTCAACTGAGTGGGTGTTGTAATCCGTAATTCACCTTGCACCGTCGTGGAACCTGAAAACACAATCGCGGCATCCGCAATCATGGCAGGTGTTCCGACCGTTGCGGTGAATGCAACTGCCGATAAAACTGCATACCTTGTCGATTTTCTTTTGCTTGTCATGCACATCTTGCCTCCTTATTTTGTTATGACAAAGGTGGAGGGAGAAAAGCGTCCCTCCACCTTTTATTTCGATTATACAATTCAAAAAATATGTGGCTTATGATCATTACGGTGTTGGAATTGTTGTCACGAGCGTAATATCCCTATAACCTTCTGCTTTAATCACCACCGTATAAATGCCTGGACCATATGAAACGTCTAGTTTAACTTGACCTGCTACTGTCTGATCCACGGCTGCTTTGCTGAAATTTGTTCCATTTATAAAAAGTTCTTTTATCTTACTTCGCCAATCCGCATTATCTTCAAAGTATAGCGTAAACCCTCTTGTACTCGCTTGATGACTTGTAATCGTTGGCGGTGCGGATGGTTCCGGTACCGTCACATTCACTGTGACATCGTTATAACCTTCTGCTTTAATAACATACGTATAGGTTCCTGTGTTTGGTACTGTATTTATTCTGACCTGACCTGCTAAACTACAATTGTACCAATAATCACCAATTTTCACATTATCTCGATAGACTCCTATAATTTTATTGCGCCAATCCGCGTTGTCTTCAAAATTCAGGACAATTGCACCATTTAAGGTTGCTTGATAACTCGTAATCGTTGGTGGTGCGGATGGTTCTTGTACCGTCACACTTACTGTCACATCCCTATAGCCCTCTGCTTTGATAACATACGTATAGGTTCCTAGAGCTGGTACTGTATTTATTCGGATTTCACCTGCTGAACTGCGATTGTACCAATAATCATTAATTTTCACATTATCTCGATAGACTCCTATAATTTTATTGCGCCAATCCGCATTATCTTCAAAATTCAGGACAACTGCGCCATTTAGAATCGCTTGATAACTCGTGATCGTTGGCGGTGTGGATGGTGCAGGTGGTTCTGGTACTGTCACATTCACTGTGGCATCTTGATAACCTTCCGCTTTAATCACTACTGCGTACGTGCCTGGAGGATATAAAATGTCTAGTTTTACCTGACCCGCTACGTTTTTATTCACCACTGATGTGTTGAAATTTGTTCCATTTATAGAGAAACCTTTTATCTTACTTCGCCAATCAGCATTGTCTTCAAAGTATAGCGTGAACACGCTTGTACTCGCTTGATGACTTGTAATCGTTGGCGGTGCGGATGGTTCCGGTACCGTTACATTCACTGTGACATCGTTATACCCTTCTGCTTTAATAACATACGTGTAGGTCCCTGTGTTTGGTACTGTATTTATTCGGATTTCACCTGCTGAACTGCGATCGTACCAATAATCGCCGATTTTAACATTATCTAAATAGACCCCTAGAATTTTATTGCGCCAATCCGCATTGTCTTCAAAATTCAGGACAACTGCGCCATTTAGAATCGCTTGATAACTTGTAATCGTTGGCGGTGTGAATGGTTCTGGTACCGTAACGCTTACCTGAGTTTTTGGTGTTGTTCCGCTGGCAGAAGCAGGGGAGCGATTCCCTACTGTATCCATTAACCAACCATCTGCGAAATCAATCGAAGCGGACTGAGTTATACCGAATGCATTGATGATTGAATCCACATTTTCTTGTCCATCCGCTTTTAATGTAATGATGACGGCGTTTGCATTCGATGTGACACTAGCGATTGAATCGGCATCTAACACAACATTAGATGTTGTTAGATCATCATCTGCCGTATCGATTGTTATTTTAGTAGGGTCGATTTGCAGACCTGTTTCAAAGGCACCGGTATGTGTGAGCGTAATGGTATTTGCCTCTGTATCAAGAGCTACTCCAAATCCTGTATTTGTAACAGCTACATTTGGTGGAGTCGTATCCATATTTACAACAAGTGGTGGACTTTGCGCCCCGATATTACCAGCTGCATCGACCACACGCGTCGTAATGGACTTAGACCCATCGGCACCTAAATGACCTGGATATAATGTGAATGTCACACCATCCATGTGAGAAGGTGAATGCACGCTAAGATCTGAACCTACCACTAAGTTTCCATCAATCAGAAACTGCACTTTATCCCCAACTTGTGCGCCAGTTCCATAAAGACCACCTGTCGCAACAGGCACACCGGATGTCACTTCCTCAAGATTCAAGCCACCTAGTGCTTTACTTGACATGGGCGTATTGGGTGCGGTTGGAGCGGTAAAATCGGTGCTGAATGCTGTACTACTTGGTGCTGAAATCGCCCCATTTGATGTGATTGCGTAAACTACGTACGATTGGTTATCTCCCATTTTGGTTTCATCTACAGCCAATGTCACAACTCCTGCTGTAATCGGTGCTGAAGTTATGCTCGCTGCCTGAATCGCTGAAACGGTTTGTGCTGTATCACTCGGGACTACATAAAAAGTCCCGTTCCTTTGTGTTGAACTGACTTGTACTGTCACCCCACCTGCTTTTTCTAACCGATTTACGATGCCATCTGTTGCCACTGTCCCCACAAGGGTCGGCGCCGCTTGTGGGGATACAAACGTGACGGTTCCACCCGTAACCGTTGGCTGTGGTACGCCGTCTGGTATCGTGACGGTTAAACTCTGTCCTGGTGATACAGTTAACGCGCCTACGTTCCCATTACCAATGACAACATTCGCTGTTCTTATCCCCCTTAAATCAAAACTACTGCCAGGAATAGTTGGTGCTAAAATGACCGTTGCATTGTTTAAAGCGCCACTTATCGTTGAATCTGTCAACTGAGTAGGCGTTGTAATCCGGAATTCACCTTGCACATTTGTAGTTCCGTTAAACACCAAATCGGCATTCGCAACAAGGGTAGGTGTTCCGATCATGGCAGTACATGCAACGGTTGACAGAACTGCATACCTTGCCCGTTTACTTGTGGATATTCGCTTGCTTATCATACACATATCCCATCCTTATTTTGTTATGACAAAGGTGGAGGGGCGAAAGCATCCCCTCCACCTTTAGTTGATCGTTTTAGTGTACTGTTACATTTGTATGAGAAACAGAACTTAAATCTAAAGTAACACCTGCTTTATCATAAACTGTTAAGTTCGTCACAGTGCCATTCGATAATGTAATCGCTTCTCCTGCTGATAAACCTCTTATATCAATCGTTAAATTCGTGACCGTTTTCCCACCAAGATTAAATACAGTGCCGTTCGCTATATCCCCTCCAATGGTAATTGGTCCTGCAATTGGAGATGCTCCCGCAATCGCAGTATTAAATGTTGCTATATCACTAATAACATTGCTATTCTCGTCTTATACATCATTCGATGCTTTATAACGAGCCTTCACCATGCAGGCGGCTTTCACCGCACACGGCGATCCGTCAACAATCGTTTCTTAATTATTTCCCCATTTTCAATACTATTTCAAAGTAATATTTGACTAAAAAATTATAAAAAGCGTGGAAGCCTCTGCAGAAAATTATCCCACAGAGCGCTCTACTCTACTGTGACACTCTACTAAATGGTTTGTGTATTTCGGTAGTCACCACGGCTATCAGGGCTGCTTTACCCATGCTGGAGTCGTTTCATTTAATATAAATGTACCTGGTGTATTGGTTGCACCAATAGAAGCATTTATATTACGATTTGATCCATTCCGCTCGAAGCTATAACTACCTATATTCTCTACATTTCCATTAAATGTTACTGATATGAGATGATTCATATAAAATGCAGCTTCACCAATTGTTGTGACACTATTCGGAATCGTTACCGATGCGAGCCTATTATCATAAAATGCAATTTTACCAATTGTTGTAACGCCTTCCGGAATCGTTACCGATGTCAGCCGATTTAAACGAAATGCACCTTCACTGATTGTTGTAACACTATTCGGGATGCTTACGGATGGGAGCTGATTATTATAAAATGCATGGTCTCCAATTGTTGTCACGCTATTCGGGATTGTTACCGATGTCAGCTGATTATGACTAAATGCAGATCCACCAATGGTTGTGACACTATTCGGGATTGTTACCGCTGGGAGCTTATTTGTACTAAATGCCCATTCTCCGATTGTTGTAACTTTATCTGGGATCGTTACCGATGCAAGCTGATTATTATAAAATGCATATCTATCAATGATTGTGACACGATCTGGAATCGTTACCGATGTCAGCTGATTCGAACGAAATGCAGCTATACTAATGGTCGTAATGCTATCCGGGATTGTTACCGATGTCATTCGATTACTCTCAAATACACCATCACCAATAGTTGTTACGCTATCCGGGATTGTTACGAATGTCAGCTGATTATGATAAAATGCATGTTCACCAATTGTTGTCACGCTATTCGGGATCGTTACCGATGTCAGCTGATTCGAACGAAATGCAGATCCACCAATTGTTGTGACACCATCTAATAGAACTACTTTTTTGATGCCAGCTGTTGCTAACTTTCCGTTGTTCTCAGAAGAGTTAAAATCCTTCATCGTTCCATTCGTGCCACCACTTAACGTTAGATACAATGTATCATTGTCTTTATAGGACACGATATTGCCACCCCATGCTATGTTACTCCATAGGCTTGCTCCTTGTGGAACCCCTGGAATACTTATAACATCGCTATTCTCGTCTTATACTGCACTAGTGCAGCTTTCGATTCGAGCCTTCACCGGGCAGGCGGCTTTCACCGCACACGGCGATCCGTCAGCGAAAAATATTCTACTTTTGTTATTCCCCAAACCGTACCCAATACTATTTCAAAGTAGTATTTGACCACACCATACTATGATAGAGTGGACTTCTCCATGAATATATACTACTCGTAAGTAGTATTTGAGTAATATTGAAGGTGAGGATATTTCGCTTGTTTTTCTCACCTAATCATTCGTTATTAACAATCATTCCATACAACAATAAATACACGATTTCATTTGCGATAGCTTCCGGTTCTTTTCTTTTAGGAAGTAATTGTGTGAATGCCAGTCTTTCGATGATCCCAACTAAACATTCTGCCACCATTTCGGTATCAAGATCTGACCGGAAATAGCCTTCACTCACTTCAAAGTCTAGATTTCCTTTAATTTGTGCAACGAGTTGTGTTTTGATTTCAGCGGCTTCTGCTGAAATGTAAAAGCCAATCCGCGTTAAATCGGGATTTTTAGAAAAAAACTGCAATAAATTCGTTAAACCAAGTGCAATTCGCTCTTGTACAGTACCTAATTCGAGCGCTGGCTGTAAGCGACTTTTCTCCACAAAGTCAACGAGTCGAACATGAAATAAATCGACTAATTCCTGAAAAAGTGCCTCTTTATTTTTAAAGTACAAATAAAAAGTCGGTTGGCTCAACGATGCACTTTTGACAATCGTACTTACTTTCGTATCATGATAACCGTTTTGCGCAAATTCTTTTGCCGCCATTTCGAGTAACAACGCCCGGCTTTCCTCGCCACATGCGCCTTTTGGTCTTCCTCTTGCTGCCATAAACAAACATCTCCAAATATTTTTGAAAGAAAGATGAGCAGTTCAACTACTCATCTTCCTCCATTCTAGTTGTGTATACGCTCTAATCTAAATAAATAACAGATTACACCAAAATTGATACCTATCCATCTAAGAAAGAATTGAACAATTTCACTTTTTATTCCTTACTTTTAGGGAAATAAGTATTGAATCGATTCACTGACTGGGTTCCTTCGCTCCTGCTAGTTTTACCCTTCTCGACTGTTACCAGCCAAGTCCAAACGGCTAGCAATCAACACTACTACAAACCCGCTGCCATCAGACTCAGCATCATTGGTTCCATCTAACCTCCGCTGAGTAGACTTCAAACGTTCCATCGTGTTGGTCCCTTCTTTTAATGACCTTAGGCTCCCACTATACAGTATGTCCATCATCCGTTTAACAGTTCCAAATTGTACGGATGCTCAGATGATCATTGCAGATCACCGAAATACATGTGAACTCCTAGCCATTTCGCACATATACTTGTCACATACAGCCTACGTGGATTCGTCGTCCTAGCCATAGCCATTTTTTTAAGGAGCCCCGCCTCAGGAATTTCACCTAAGTACGACTTCACCTGACTTCACCCCTTCGCGCAGATAGACGCTCACTGGATGCAGGAGGATTAGGCTCATGAGCAGTTGGAACTGTTCCTCACGCATCAGACCTTCCCTGATGCCTCCAACCACGATAGTTAGAAAAAGACCCCATAAAGCACTACTAATAAAAGTATTGTCCATGAGGTCTAATTCCACTTATTTCACTAGTAAACTAGCTTATAAAGTAACGTTTCGTTTAGTTTTATTAAGGAGCAATTGTCCAGATAGTACCAGCTGCACCATAAGTGTATACTTTAGCAGCATATTTATTACCAGCAGCATCAGTTAATGCTGAAGCATCAGTTTTATGCGTGATAGTATTTGTATCTGCAGCATTTGCTAAAGTAAATGTTACTGTTTTTGCAGTTGCATCATAGATAGCAGTTGTAATTGCTAATGTTCCACCTGTAGCTGTAAATGCTGTTTTAACATCATCACCATTAGCTACCGCTGTACCATTGATGTAAAGTGCTTCATCAAACGTTGCAACTAATTTTGTTAAATTGTTTGTTGTTCCTGTTGTAGCTGGAAGTGTAGCAGTTGGTAAAGTATTATCAGCAACTGTGAAGTTTAAGAATGCTGATTGACTACCAGCTGTAACTACCACACGGAATTTAGCATTATCTTTAGAGAATCCAATAGCCGTAGAACTATCTGTTAGATTTACTGCTCCACCTGTGATTGCTACTGTATCACCGTCTGTATTTGTTAGTCCATCAACTGGAACAAACGATACTGTTGGAGCAATACCATAACCACCATACTGGTCAGTTACCCATACATATACATCAGTTGAACCTGTTAAATCTGTCTTAGCTGAAGTAAATGCATTTGAACCAGTAAATGTATAATCCGTATTTACTGCTTTTGCAGATGTTAAGTTAGATACACCTGCCGCTTTATCTTTTAATTCTAATTTTTGTGCAACTGGAGCTGCTACTCCTACTGTTACTTCTTTAGTGATTGATTTTACTGTGTCATCAGCATTAATAGTAGCTGTGATTGTAGCAGTAAAGTCTTTGTCTGCAGTATTATCGTCAGTTACGATATACCATTTTTTGCTTGTTGATTCTTGTTTTACTAATACATCTTTACCACCAGCAGCAACTGTCATAGTTACAATGCTAGATGAAGGTATTGTATATTTTGTACCATTAGCATCTGTAGCTGAGATTTTTACTTCTTTAGCATATCCAGCTTCGATAGCAGCAAGTAATTCTGTGTTATTTGCACCTGAACCTTGATCTACATTTGCATTTTGGTAAATTGTTGGAATATCTTCAATTGCATATGTTAAGTTAGTAGAGTTATTTGCTACTACATTTAATGCTAGCTCTTTCTTATCTACCTCAGTACCATCAGTTTTCACTAATTTTGCTACTAATACTGGAGCACCCGCACCTTTTGCAGCTACTTTAGCTGTTACGGATGTTTCGTTTGTTACATCAATAGAAGTTTGTTCTGAGCCACCACCATCAACAAGTTTTAAATAGTCAGTTGAACCAGTTTTCACTTCTAATACTACTTTATAACCAGAATCATCAGAAGATACTTTGTTGCCATATTGATCTTTAACAACGAATTTGATTTCTGATTGAGAACCTTTTACTAATGTAGTTGATGGAGTGCCATCTATTTCAATTGTTGATGGAGCCACCGCTTCACCAGCTGTTACTTCTACTTGAGCATATTGTTTACCAGTAGATGTATCTGTAATAGTAATTGTAGTTTTCGAACCTTTTGTTGCACCGGAAACTACTGGGATTTCTAGTTTACCATAGTTTGTATTTCCTACAGTATTGTTGATTTTTAAACTAGCATTGTTAGCTACTACTGATGGATTTGATGACGTAATATTGAACGATTTTCCAGCATAATCTTTAGCTGCTAGTGTTGTACCATAGTTATCAGTAACTGCTAAATCCACTACCGCTGTCGAACCAGCTGCCGCTGTTTTAGTAGTTTCAGCTGGAGTAATTGTTGAAACTACGCCTGGAGCTGCTTGAACATCAAGAGTTGTTGCAAATGATGTACCATTCGCTTTACTAATGATAGTAATTTTTACAGTGCCAGCTTTTTTGAACTTAGCAATTTTTAAAACTGTTTTACCATTTACATCTGTTGTAAATGAAACATCACCTGAGTCTAAAACTGTTTCATCTGAAATTGATAATTGATCGTCAGAAGTATTAGCCAGGTTTAAATCATTACCGTATTGATCTTTTGCAGTGTACGGTAAATTTAATGCTGTTAAATCAGCTGTTAAAATTGTTTTACCTGCAGGTAATTGTACTTCACCAAATGTTAATTCTTTTAATGAAGCTTGTGATGAAACAGTTAATGTTTTAGATGCTACTGTACCTGTTGCTTTATGAGCTACAGTAACTACTACTGAAGTCAATTTTTCTGTTTCGAAAGTATTTGTATTACCGCTGTGAGCATCGACTGTAATCAAACCAGTAGCTTTGGCATAGCTTGCTGAAGTGTTAGCCCCAGAAACTGTAATAGTAAATGCAGATGGATCTAATGTTTTAGCAATGTTTTCACCATATTGGTTAAGCACTTCTAATGCAACTGTAGCTGTTTGACCATTAGCAGCTTGTACTAAAGCATCGCCTTTTAAATTAACAGAAACGATTTTTTCTGCTTCTACAGTTGTAGCACCTGTTAGAGCTTGTCCAGTTAAACCTGTTACTGAAACTTCATAGTTACCAGCCGCTAATTTACCAACTGTTTTTTCAAGTGTTGCTACTGTTTTATCTTCATTCCACGTTGCAGCTTTGAATGATACTGTTGAACCGCCTACTTTTACAGCAAATGTTGCTTTTGAAGTATCTTCAACAGCTTTTGCAAACTTAACTTCTAATTTTGAAGCGTTAATCGCACTTACAGATTCAACTTTTAATTCAGTAGCTGCTGGTTCGCCGATTACAACAGAAGCACCATCTTTACCAACATAAGTACCACCAGGGATAACCTTTTCAGGTGCATCTTTATGGCCATTAGCATTAGCTGCAGTAATAAAGTCAGAAGCGTTCGCTTGTGCTAAGCTTGCAGTACCTACTCCTTTATAGTAGATATAAATTTTTTCAGGTTTATTTTTAGAGAATAACTCTCCGATTTGTTGAATTGATAAAGCTTCTAACTGAGTAGTTGTATAAAATTGACCCGTTGTTGAGAAATAAATACCATCTTCAACAGCTGTTGCAGCTGATGCACTCACAGGAACTACAATTGCAGAAGTCGCTAAAGCTGCTGCTAATAATTTTGACGCATTCTTGTTCATTATTAATCCTCCAATAAAAAATTATTGTTGATAATTCAAGGTTCATATAATTAAAATATGAACCTTGAATCTAGTACATTTAAAAGCTTAACTAATCATTAAAATGTGATTTCAGTTGAAGCTAATTCTTTACCGCTCGCATCATAAGCTTTTAAAGTAGCGCTTGCTGCTTTTGCATTTGATGTAACGAATTCAAATTTGCGATCTGCTGCATTGTAAGTTACATCAAGTGCATCTGTCGCTGAACCAGAAGCTGCTTTTAATACGATCTTCACAGAAGCTACTTCACCTACAGTATCAGCAATTGTACCAACGATATTGTAATCAGCTAATACACCGATTGTCGCATTTGGCGTAGCAGTTTTAGATGTAAATGTGAAGCTTTCTCCAGCAACAGGAGCCTCTTTTAGAGCTGCAATTGCTTTTTCAATTTCTTGAGCTGCTGTGCCTTTTGCTGCATCTGTAGTTGCTGCTTTCGCTGCTTCTACTGCATCAGTTACTGCTTTGTAAGATGCTGCAGTGTACTTCGTTGCATCAAGTTCTGCTGCTTTCTTAAGAGCTGCTGCTAATGCATTTGCACCTGGTGTTGGAACTTGAGCACCCTCTTCAACTGGTGCCACACCTGTGTTGCTTACATTTAAGATCGTGAATTTAGTACCAGTAGCATCTACAGTACGGTTTACTAATACTGCGCCAGAAGCGTTTTTCAGTGCAGTGATGAAACCAGTCTCATCTAATACAGTGTTATTGTAGAAGTAAGTTGCGTTTGCATAAGAAACAGGTACTTTACCACCGAATGTTAATGTTTTGTCAGCTGTGTTGAATGATGCCACTTGACCAGAATAGTTAGCTGGTACCATAGATGTTGCTACAAACTCAGCAGAAGCTGTTAATAATTGTGGTAAAGAAGCGATAGATGCAGAAGCAGTAACGTTTACTGTTGTACCTAAGCCTTTACCTGAAACGATCACTGAAGCTGTACCGTATTGGTCAGTTACAACTGTGAATGTTTCATAAACGCCACTGAAGTTACCCATGCTGTCTTGACCAACAGTTACATTTTGAGAACCTACGTTAATGAATCCAGTTGAACCTTTACCAGGTTTTACATCTACAGCATTGAAAGTAGTTGAAACTTGGAAAGTAATTGGAACATTATTTCCGTTTGGATTGTTAACATTTAGACCGTTTGCAAGTGGGCGGTATTTTTTACCGTTTTGATCCACTGTTTGGTAAGTAAATTCTACAGATTCGTTAGCTGATACAGAAGCTTTGCTTGCAGTAAGAACTGCTTTTGTTACGCGAGCATCTGAGAAGTAAACGATATCTCCAGCTACTTTTTGGTCGTTTTTATCAACTTTGCCTTGCTCATCACCAGAGTCAATTACAACTGTTGGTGTTGCATAAGCATCTTTATAACCGATTAAAGTGAATGATACTTCACCTTTAGCATCAGTAGTTAAAAGGTTAAGGTTTGAGTATTCAATAACTTTACCGTTATTAGCTGCATTAGCTGCATCAGCAGTTAACTTATGGATTTGACGAGTGTTGTTATCTACTAAGTAAACTGCGCCACCGTTTTGACGTAATGCAGAACCGATTTTAACATCGATACCTACTCTAGTTCCGATTGGAGCTAATTTACCAGTGCTGTCTTTAACAGTGATTTTGTAATCACGACCACCAGCATCAACTACTGCCGCTTTTAACTCATCAGCAGTTAAAGTACGACCGACATAAGTTTCTAAGTTGTTTGCAATATAGTCTGCATCATTGTTGTAGAATGCTGCTGCATATTGCTCACCTAATGCTTCTAATGTTAAGCCTAAAGTATGTTGTTTACCGAATGTTACTTTTGCTGCTTTAGCAAATAATTCAGTAGCTTCGAAACGACCTGAAGTACCTTTGTCGTTAGCTGGGTTTACTTTTTGGTCAACGAATACGTAAGGAGTTACTTCACCGTTTAAACCAGATAATGTAAAGATCGCTTGACCGTTATTATCAAGTTTGATTTTTACTTCTTTAACCCAAGTGTTTAAGCTATTAGAGCCAGATGTTGAAGTTGTATATTGACCTGGGTAGCCTAAGTTACGACCAGTTGCATCAATTACATCAATTGTTTTAACAGCTTTGTCTGGCGTTACGTCTGTATTTTCTTGGTAACCAACGTTTACATAGTCCCCTGCAGAGTAAACACCTTTAGCGTTGTAGTAAGCAACGTTAGCTGCATATTCTGCCGCTGTAATTGTTTCAACATGTTCTGTAGCTGCAGTCACTTTATATACTTTTTTACCACCGTTTTGAATAGCGCCGCCTTCAGTTACTTCAGTTAAAGTAAGTGGTTGGATTGAAGCCCAGTATACTTTAGAGAATGAACGTGCAGTCGGGTTACCCGTTGCATATGCTTGCACTTCATCGTGAGAAGCGATTTGGTAAGAAGTTTGCGCATAGCGAGTATAAGTATAAGTAGCTACACCGTCAGCATTAGTTAATGCTTCAACAACGATTGGTTGGTTTAAGTTTGTAGTATTTAAACCATGGTTGTTTACGATGTTGAACGTTACAGGGATATTCTCTTTAGATTGACCCTCTTTAACAGTTACTTGTGCTTTTAAAGTAACTTGAGTACCAACAGCTGCTTGTAAAGATTTTTCTGTGATATTCACAGATGTTGGAACTACCGCTTCGATACCGATGAACGTACCGATTTCTTCTTCATTTAAAAGTACTGTGTATTGTTTACCAACTTCTTGAGCAGCAGTTGTTAATACGACAGTGCTTTTGCTACCTTGTTTTAAAACAGCATTTTTCACATCTAGACCTTCGATTGCGAAGTCTAAGTTTTTAAGGTTATCTACTTCTTCTGGGAAAGTTACTTCAACAGTTGTGTTGTTGATAGCTTTCACGTTAGCGTAAGATACTGCAGTTGGCTCAAGGTTAATTGTGTTATATAAGAACTTCGCGAATTGTGCGCGAGTTACGTTTTCTGTTGGACGGAAGTTTCCGCTTGCAGTTGTAGAGATTTCAAGATCCGCTAATGCTTGGATTGCATCTTCGAATTCTGCACGAGCGTTGAATAAGTCGCGAACGTTCACGTCTTCTACTTTTTCAGCAAGCTCGATTAAAGATACTTCGTTAACAGCAGCGTAAGCACCGTTTAGTACTTTTGCCATTTGTTGACGAGTAATGTTGTTACCAGCTTGTAATTTACCAGCAGCACCAGTGAATACGCCAGAATCTTTAACTAATGCAGCATATTTTACTAATTCTGCATCTTTATGATTTACTGGCACGTCGCTGAAGCGTTGTTTTGAATTCCAGTCAGATGGAATTTCTACACCTTGAGATTCAACCCAACGACCTAACATCTTAACTACTTGGCCACGAGTTAAAGATGCGCCTGGTTTGAAAGTGCCGTCAGAGTATCCGTTGATGATACCTTCTTCCACTAATGCGTCGATGTATGGAGCGAATTCACTGTTTTCTGAAACATCACTGAATGATGCAGCTGAAGCTACAGGAACAATCGCAGATGCTACTAAAGTAGCTGTTGCAGCTGTTGCTACAAATTTTTTGTATTTCTTTGGTTGGTTAGCCATTGAAAATTTCCTCCTCGAATATCATTAATAATCTAGTTATCCGCACTAAAGATTCATAGTGTTAACAACTAAGTACACACTAAAGTTTATTAGTATATATTTGGTATGTCAAATGTTTTTTGACAAATTTCCCATATACATCTATTAAACTGTCAAATTCCATCTATACATTCCATATTATCGGATAACTTGGAATCTTTTTCATTATGCCATAAAAAAAGTATAAAAGACAGTCGTTTCTATAAAATTAATAATTTTTGTAAAATCTAGTATCCAAAAGTAATATAATTAGTTTTTTTTGGAATGCAAAAAACACATCGATACGTTATATGCAGGGAGAGATTTGAATATGAATTTTTTTAAAAAACGTTGATATACTAATGTTTTTTGAAGAAAAGCAAAAAAGGCAAAAGGAGCATTTGCTAAACAAATGCTCCTTTTGCCTCTGTCTCACTTGTAAGTATAGACAAAAATGGGCTACCAACCGTTTCCTTGCAGGGAAATTACATCTATACCTAATAAGAGGAAATCTTACTACTGTTTACAGTGTAACACTTCACCTAAAAAAGAACAACGAATTATTACAATGATTACAAAAATATTTTTAATTGTAATAATAAAACAGTTTATCTTTAACGTACTAAAGTTTATTTGGCTCTTTTATTTCTCGCTACTTCTAGTAGGAAGAGCGGTAATTTGATTTGACGCTTAATACGATGTGGTTCTTTCATTAAACGGTAAAACCATTCCATTCCGACTTTTTGGAATGCTTCTGGTGCACGTTTGACATTACCCGCTAATACATCAAATGAGCCACCTACCCCTTGATAAATCGTTGGGTGAAGCTGATCACGATTCGCATTAATCCAATTTTCTTGCTTCGGCGAGCCCATCGCCACGAATAATAGATCGGGTTGTGCCGCGTTAATTGTATCAAGTACCTTTTGATTATCCTTTTCATAGCCGTCTTGTGTTCCTGCGATTTGGATGCCTGGGTACAGTTGTTGTAGTTTTTCTGCCGCTTTTTCTGCAATGCCTGGCTTCCCACCGTATAGAAAAATCGGTTTTTGACGTTTTGCTGCTTCCTCGCAAAGGCGCAGCATCATGTCCACACCCGTCACACGCGATGTAATGTGCCCTTTTTGGATTTTCGACGCCAAAATCACCCCAATACCATCTGGAATTTGGAATTCTGCATTATTCAGCAGTGTTTTTAACGCTGGATCTTCTTTCGCCTTAATGATTTTTTCAGGGTTAATCGCCACGATCAGCGACTTATGCTTCGTTTCGATTCGCTCGAATACTTTCGGGAGTAATTCATCATAGCTTTCGGTATTCACTTGGATACCTAGTACGGTTTCTTTCATATTTATAAAGACCTTCTTTCTTTTGGTTGATTGGGCTTGCTTGGATTTTAAGTTTTGCTCGTTTGTGCGGTAGTTTTGACCGGATAGCTGGGCTTTTGGGCCGCATACGCGTTCGTTTTGCTCGGATGCTAGGTTTTTGCTCGTTTGCGCCGCGGTTTTGACCGGATAGACGGGCTTTTTGACCGCATACGCGTTTGTTTTGCTCGGATACACCGTGGTTTTGCCCGCATGCTGAGTTTTTACTCGTTTGTGCGACCGTTTTGACCGGATAGCCCGGCTTTTTGACCGCATACGCGTTCGTTTTGCTCGGATACACGGTGGTTTTGCTCGGATACACCGTGGTTTTGACCGCATGCTAGGTTTTTGCTCGTTCGCGCCGCTATTTTGACCGGATAAACCGGCTTTTTGACCGCATACGCGGTGGTTTTGCTCGGATACACATTAGTTTTGCTCACTTAGCGATTTCTAATCGGTCATTAAAAATCCTTTATCCTAAAGAAAAGCAGCGTGCCTATGCACACTGCTCCCCTATCATGTTTAGTTTTTCGCGTCGCCTAACAGATGGAACTCAAATCCTGCAGCTTCCCAAGCGCCGCGGTCTAAGCAGTTTTTCGTGTCAAAGACGATTTTGCCCTTCGATTTAATAGAAGAAACATCCATCGTTTTAAATTCATTGTGGTCTGTTAAGAAGAGTAAAATGTCCGCGTCTTTTGTTGCTTCTTCTAAGTTTTGCGTTTGTGTCGCGTGTTTATTCTCTTTAATATGTGGATCAAATGACACCACGTTTAATCCAAGCTTTTGTAGCTCGTCAACGACAATTGTCGACGGGCTTTCGCGCATATCGTCAATATTCCCTTTAAATGCAAGACCTAGTACAGCAACTGTTGCACCTGCAACGCCCGCTTTATTTAAAATGCTTTGCGTTTTTTGCGCCGTGAAGCTTGGCATAGAGTCGTTCGTGTTACGAGATAGGTGAATAATTTGCGCCGCTTCCCCACCAAGCTCCACAAGGAACCATGGATCGACCGCGATACAGTGACCACCTACACCTGGACCAGGAAGATGCACATTCACACGAGGGTGGTAGTTTGCAAATTTAATCGCTTCCCAAATATTGACCCCAAGCTTGTCTGCCATTTTTGCTAGCTCGTTCGCAAAGGCAATGTTCACATCACGGTATGTGTTTTCCATTACTTTTACTAATTCCGCCGTTGTTGCGTCTGTTAAATGAATTGTCCCTTGTACGAATGTTTCGTAAAGTTCCTTTGTCATTTCTGCCGATTTTTTATTAATGCCCCCAACGATACGGTCGTTGTTTACAAGCTCTTCAAATACTTTGCCCGGAATCACACGCTCTGGTGAATGCGATACGAATAATTCCTCGCCAATTGTTAAGCCTGATTTCACTAATTCTGGTAGCATAATATTTTCAACTGTCTTTGGCGGTACCGTTGACTCTAAAATGACAAGGTTACCTGGCTTCACATAAGGGACGATCGAAGCTGTTGCTTGACGTACATACTCAAGATTCGCTGTATTGTCTGGATTAATCGGTGATGGTACTGCTACGACGAACACATCTGCTTCTTGAGGTGTTGTCGAAGCTGTTAAAAAGCCTTCATCTACCGCTTTATTTAAACGCTCTTGTAAGCCTGTTTCCTCGATGTGTAATTGTTTTTCTTGAATACTTTTTACAGCAGCTGGATTCACGTCAACGCCGTGCACCTTAATACCGTGGTTTGCAAACATTACTGCCGTCGGAAGACCAATATATCCTAACCCAACGACACAGATTGATTTTGTCATGATGTGACTTCCTTTCTAGTTCAAAAAAAGAATAGATATTATTTTATAAACGTCTAGGAATGTAGTTTGGTTCCTAAAACTTTTCATAGCTTTTATAGCGTGAGCTCAAAATGAACTACCTTATAGTATACAACTTTGTCTAGGCTGTGGGAAATGATTTTTATTATAGATTGTTTGAGCGTTTCGGGCGGTTGTTGGGGAATCTTTGTTTTGCTTGTGTGGCTGCTTTTTGACCGGATACATGCTTGTTTTGCTCGCATAGCTGCTTTTTGACCGGATAACCTTGGCTTTTGCTCGGATAGCCTAGTGTTTTGCTCGTTCACCCGGGAGTTTTGACCGGATACACGCTTATTTTGCTCGCACAGCTGCTTTTTGACCGGATAAATCTGGCTTTTGCTCGGATAGTCCAACGTTTTGCTCGTTCAACCGCGGATTTTGACCGGATAGCCCAGCGTTTTGCTCGCACAGCTGCTTTTTGACCGGATAACTCGGGTTTTTGCTCGGATAGCACAGCCTTTTGCTCGTTCACCCGGGAGTTTTGACCGGATACACGCTTGTTTTGCTCGGACATCACCCTAATGAAGCAAAAAAACCGCTACTCTATTTGTAGCGGTAGTTCCTCAACCGATTCCTCATTTGCTTACAGCTGTAGTTTATAAATACTGTTTCGTTTAACTCCTTCTCTTTCTAGTCCGATACTTTTTAAGATTCTTGTTGCTTCTTGGCGGTTTCGCAGATGCAAAAATGCTACACATTCTCGATTTGTCATGACATTTGAAAATAGTACATAATATTCCCTTATAGCTTGAATATGGGCTACACGATCTGTGACACCGCAGCGCATACATTTCCATGTACGCTTAGTTCTTACCATTGGGATTGTTCCGCACTTTCTGCATTCTACGCCGGTTTGTAGAAAACTACGATTAATATTATAGTAGTCACATAATGGAAACCTGTGCCATGGGTCGGATTGTTTTTGTAATATACTTGCTACCTCTGCTGGATTTACAAACGTTTTTGTACTTGGTAGCAAGTGAATATAATTTAACACTTCTTTTCCTATCAGCACGGGATATTGTTTCGATTCATTTTGAATGATTGACGTATGGAATGGAAACAAAATTGCACTAAAAATCGGGAGTTCGATTTTATGCTTAGCAAACAAGCGATTTAATTCGATTTCACTTCGTTCTAACTGGACTTCTGGACTTTGGAAAACATCTTTATTGTCATCCATTTCACGAATCATTTGGCGCGGAGTTTTCATGATGGCAATATGCCCTTTAATATTTTTCACTTCTAGTACTACGCAAAAATAAGGTGTCAGGACGATACAATCGATTTGCGAAGAACCAATAAAAACATTTGAAAGCACAGTGACTTGATGCTGAAATTGTGTTTGAAGCAGCTTGGTAACATACTGTTCACCGTAGTCACCAGATTCAACATTTTTCAGCTCTTTTTGAATATGAGGATATTGATCGCAATTGGAAGAAAGTCTTTTTAGCAACGTATGCAGCCCAAAATAATGGAAAGAGCGTTGCATAATAAAAAGGCCTCCTTTTGCCTAAGCAAAAAGAGGAAAATATGGGTTGAGGAAAGATTCATTGTGTTTACATGAACCTACCCAAATTATACTGACAATACTATCGATTTTCAAATATTTTCTAGTATATTATTTTGATTTAATCGCATCAAACAGCAAAACTTAATGTTAGTATAATAGTTTTTTTGTAGTATGTATTTTTCAATTTTTTTGGCTAAAAAACACCGAGAAAAAATTTTTTCATCGGTGTTTTTTAAGTGGCGTATCTACTCACATTGCATATCCTCCGTTTAACTTTCCCTTCTGCATGATTAAATCATAAAATAACGCTTCATTGCGCTCGGCTAATGCATCATCAATTAAACGCGAAAGGTTTTCCTCTTCCAGTGATTGGATTAATCCTAAAATTTCCACGTCCATTTCCTCTACTTCATCCTTTGCTGGTTTGGCATCGGCAGCTGAGCTTTCAAGAATCGGCGTTAGATGCTCATTTACATTTGATACGAGTAACAATTGATACAATGGTAATCGAATAAAGCGATTGCCGCGCTGGAACACGAATACTTCTGATAAGTTTTCTACCTGCATCGTATTTAAATCAACAGTCATTTCTTTGCCTTCAATCGGAATGAAGTGGTAAATTTCATCGTCTTTCATAATTGAAAAATATTGATACGCAAACACTAGGCGTAGCTTCGTTCCCGATACTTTTGTGTAAAACGGTTTCATAAATTGAACAGTAATCAATGTCCACACCCTCCTAATAGTTAAAATATTCTGTGTATTGATAAAATAAAACTAATACACTGATAGGTATATTTATTCATTTTATGTAAAGCATCCTGCACATATTAGGTTTTCTCGTTAGAAAAAACATGACTAATAACAATAAGGTTACATAGTACTAATATATCCACAATTTAGTGAATTCAAACGCCCTTTTGCAGATAGATTGTGGCGTAACGGTTTATTTTTGCTCAGATATAAGCAGATTTTTTTCACTTAACCATTTACTTTTTTGCCCTAATCCAGAATGAACGTTTCATCTTTATTTACGCTTCGAAACAATTCACGTTATAATAGAAGGAACGACTTTTTTAGGAGAGGTTTTTTATGGGACTTTCGATTCCTGTCATTGCACAGGATAATGTCGATTTTATTAATAGAGAGTTAGCAAAATATGAGCGCGAGTTGCATCCTTCTGCGGCTGAAGATGAAGAGCTCGTGCGTCGTGCTGTGTTTTCAGTGCGCAATAAGTCTGTCTTATTTGAACGTTATAACACGGCATCATCCAAATTGTTTACGGTCGTGCAAGATGTGCGCCCTGCGGAAGTAACGATTGATTTCCGCTACCAGGCTACGCAATGTACATGCCCACAAAAAATGTGTCGGCACCAGCTCGGTGTACTGCTTGGCTTGTATCAATACTTTGGCTCTGTGCAAGAGTGGGCAGCGAACTGGCGTAATAAGAGTTCCGTCCAATTCGTCCAGTTAGCAACAGAGCGAACACCAGAAAGCTGGCAACGAATGGTCGAGGAAGTGATGAATCACTTACTACCAGCAGGACGCCGCATTGAAAGTTATTTAGTGACATCGATTATTGATCATGCACACGCTAAATTGCGCCGCTATATGCCACTTGAACGAGAATGGCAACCGATTTATAAGCTTTATATGGAGCTCGCCGTATTAAATAAAATTTGGTTTCACTTTATCGCAACAGCTTCACCGCTGCATTCAGATTACTTCCAATATGCGATGGATAGGCGTTATGAATATGCGCTTGATATTATCGATGAATTAAGCAGTAAGTCGAGACTTTTTGCGACGGATCCATTTTATGATGCGTTGCAACAACAGGTTCGCACACTCTTGTTGCAAGGGGAAGGATTACCGCACCTGCGAATTAGTTTTTATTTAGTATGCTGGGAAAAAATTTTCCATGACAAAAAACGAGCCGAGCAAGAGCTAGCTGCCTTAGCAGACATGAAACAAGCAGCGGATATCCCGCGTGATGCCATTAACCTGCTTTTCCATATCGTATTAAAAGATTACAAAGCACTTGAGCAAAGCTTGCAACACATACAACCTGAAGTTATTCATATTTATGAAGCCCTTGTGCATTTTGCCCGCAATGTATTCGATGAACGGGCAGCTACCCTTCTATTAAAAGCGATGTTGCCACATGTAAAACAGTATATTCAGGAAGTATTGCCTCCGCATCACCGCCAGCTCTTTACAAATACGTTAAATGATTTATATGGAGCAATTGAGCTCACCGAGGCAGAAGAACTAACCCTTTACGGTGCATTCGGCAGATATGGTATTCAACCGTATTCCGACTACTTATTGCAAAAGGGACGCTACGCGGACTGGGTAGCCCTTCATCAGCTCTACCCATCGTCTATTTCGTATTTGGAGTCGATTGGGCTCAAACAAGTATTATCAGAAAACCCGGCTGCTACATTACCGCTTTACCATCACTATGCCATGGAAGAAATTAAGCAAAAATCACGCATGAATTACAAACAGGCAGTTCGACTTTGGAAAGGGATGAAGTCTGCTGCGAAAAAAGCGGGCAAAACGGCTTACTTTGAAGCCTATATGGAAAACGTACGACTGCATTTTAAACGACTACGAGCATTACAAGAAGAGCTCGATAAAGCCAAATTATGTTAAGGAGTGATGAAAAATGATCGAGACAGTACCTTTCGTAAAAACGCTCCGCTTAAAAATCGAGTTAGTGAACGCGGGTTACTACTCCTTAACTGCATTAAATGAAGACGGGCTCATTCATGCAGCAGCGAGTTGGGCACCGCTTCTTTATTATAAATACGAACCAAACTTTTATGGGATTAGTGCGAAAATGGATGAGCGTGACCTCGTGATTTCGGCTGCTCATTTACTGGATGCCCTGTCGCCGCGCTATAAACATCCGTTTCTACACATTGAGCCGGCTGACCCAAGTTCGGCACGGCACCTTGCCCATATTAACGCTGCACTTACCTACTGGCAAGACGACACCCTGTGGCAACATGCGCATGTAACGGAAGACAAATTAACCTTTAATGTGGAACATGCAGCCATACTTGAGCAAGCTGTTACGCAGCAGTTAACAAAAGCCGGGCTGACAGTTGCAGATGTCCCTGCGCTACTGCCGTATTTTCAAAACGGGGGCTGGCCGCTACAAACAGAGCGTATGGCAGGCAATGTACAAGTTGCGCTTCGTTTAAGTGAACCGGCTGAGCAGGAGGAGGACTGGGTACTGGAAACGGTTTTGCTATCCCCTACCTCAGCGAAGCACTGGACACCCGCCATTCGTAAACGTACCTTACCTATTGAAATGGTACTTCCCGAGAAATGGGCAGAACTGACGCCAGATATTGAACAGCTACAAGATCAAATCATCAAACTGCTCACACTCGAACAGCATGCACCGTCTCCCACTTCCTTTATCCATCTACGATTGCAAGATGCGGATGTGCGGCATTTCTTACAGCATGATTTAGCGAAGTTACAAGCACTTGGATTTGAAATTATTTTACCTGCTTGGTTAAAAGAGCTAAAGCAGTCGAAATTAAAAGTACGAGTAAGCGCAGGGAATACATCCGCAAGAAAAACAGCCGGTCTGGATGATATTTTGACATTCCGCTGGCAGTTCTCGATGAATAATGAAGCCATCTCTGCGGAACAATTCCGCAAGCTCGTGGAAGAAAAGCGTGAATTTATGCGGATTGGGAACGAATGGTTCCGCATTGATGCAAACTGGCTCCAGGAGATGCGTGAGCTTATGAATCAAGCCGAAGAAGAAAACTGGACCGTTCGCGATTTACTGTTCCGTGAATTGCCGGAAACATTAATGGCACCACTTGAAGAGGAAGATGATGCAGAACGCGACGACCCGATGTTTGCCTTTGAAATGCAGAAATCATTGCAAGGGTACATTGAACAACTGCAACATAAGCAAGGGCTTCCACCTGTTGCACCTCCGATTCGTTTGCAGGCAACGCTACGTCCCTATCAGCAACAAGGATACGAATGGCTTGTCTTTATGCGACAGCAACAATTCGGTGCCTGTCTAGCAGATGATATGGGGCTCGGAAAAACGGTGCAGCTTATTTCTTATGTGCTTTATACGATTGAGACACTAGAAGTCGAAGAACCAACGATCATTATTTGCCCGACTTCCGTACTTGGAAATTGGCAAAAAGAGCTTGCGCGTTTTGCGCCAACGCTTACTGTGCATACACATTACAGCGCTAATCGTTTGAAGAACGAACAATTTGAGGGGTTCTTACAAACAGAACGCCCACATATTATTTTGTCCACATATGGAACAATCTCGCAAGATGCTGAGTTCTTACAGCATATACGTTGGGCAACGGTCGTGTTAGATGAAGCACAAAATATTAAAAATATGCAAACGTTGCAATCCCGCTCTATTCGCACATTAAAAGGGGCACATCATATTGCCTTAACCGGGACACCTGTTGAAAATCGCTTATCGGAGCTTTGGGCCATCTTTGACTTTATGCATAAAGGCTATCTCGGTAGCTTCGGCAAATTCCAAGAGCAGTTTATTTTACCGATTGAAAAGGATGAATCCGAAAAACATAAGCAAATCTTGCAGATGAAAATTCGTCCATTTTTACTGCGCCGAACAAAGCGTGACCCAGACTTAATGCTCAACTTGCCAGATAAACAGGAAACGCAAGAGTTTTGTCCATTAACACCTGAACAAGCCGCGCTATATGAAGGGTTTATTGAAGAAACTGTTGCCCAGCTTGAGAAGTTAACGGGCTTTGAGAAAAAAGGGCGCATTTTAAAAATGCTTAATAAGCTCAAACAATTATGTAACCACCCTGCCCTTTATTTAAAAGAGCCATTTGATGAAGCGCAAGTTGAGCTAGAGCGTTCTGTTAAAGTGAAACGGATCGTACAGCTGGCCGCAGACATCGTTGAAAATGGCGAGCAATGTTTAATCTTTACTCAATATATCGGGATGGGGCAACTGCTACAGCATTGTTTCTCAGAACTCTATGACCTGGACGTACCGTTTTTAACCGGCAGCATGCCAAAACAACAGCGGGACCGCTTAGTGGACAGCTTTCAAAAAGGAGAGTTCCCGATCTTTTTATTATCGCTCAAAGCGGGCGGGACAGGACTCAACTTAACAGCTGCCAATCACGTTCTACATGCCGATCGTTGGTGGAATCCAGCTGTTGAAAATCAAGCAACAGACCGCGCCTACCGTATTGGTCAAACACAGTTTGTGCAAGTGCATAAATTTATTACGATTGGAACGATTGAAGAAAAAATCGATAAAATGATCGCTATCAAATCCGCACTTTCAGAAGAATTGATTCAATCGAGTAAGTGGCTCACAGAACTGGATGATGCTGAGTTAATGAATTTAATGATGCTCGACACAGCGAATTTAACATAAAGAGGGAGAGTCTTTTTTGCCACGCGCGCAGGAAAGACTCTCTTTTTATCGGTTCTACTACTATTCAGTTGTTAAGAAGATAACGGTATAGATAGCGATATACCGTAGTTTAGTAAGTGGGGGTAAAAATTGTACAGTCTTTTGTACAGATTTGATTTGTTTGTTGCACTACTATAACGAAAGCAATTCGTCATGTTCTTTACCTTCTTACAATTGCATGTTCACCTGTCACTGACTCCGCATTTACGTCTACTTCTTGCTCCTCAGAAGGAAGCACAAAATGTTCCTCTAAGGGCGTTTCCTTTATTTCTTGCGTCGCTTTATATGCTGAAGCTTCCGATGCGAGCTGCTCTTCCCGCTGCTTCAAGGCAAAAAATCGGACATCTTCGACCAATACTTCCATTGTATATACTTTACTATTTTCCTTATTGACATACGTTTTTGATTGTAAGCGTCCACTCACCCCAATGAGCGAGCCTTTGCCGCAATATTTGGCGATACGTTCCGCAAGTTTTCCCCAAGCGATGCAAAGTAAATAATCTGCATCGACTCCGCCTTGAGTATTTCGAAAGTTTCGATTGATGGCAATAACAAAGCTTACAGTTACTTTATTGTCAGATAGTTGTCGAAGAACGGGATCTTTTGTCAATCGTCCGACTAGCCCGACTTGGTTCATTGATACACCTCCTTTCGTTGTTGTTATCTTATTACATAATGTATTTTTGAGCAAAATGCCAAAATAGAGATTTGCTATCATTTTGGCGTACCAAAAATCATTTTTGACTACACGCCAAAATAAAAAAATGCATCATTTTATATGCCTATCCTTGATTTATCAACAACGACAGAAAGAGCCGACTTTTTAAATTTGCAAAGTTTTTCTATGGTATAATGACTTCAAAAAGAAAGCCGGGTGGAGGAAAATGAAAACGTTTAAAATGATCTCTTTTGACTTACTGTTAGCTGGTCATGCACAGCAAATTCCGTTAATAGATGGCATTATTATTAATCAGGAAAATAGCCATCATTCGTGGATTTTAGAGCTATATATTCCAAACAACTTGAATGAAGTGTTTGAGCCACTGCTCACTTCTGGTGATGTGTTTGAAGCACGAGCCGTCATCTCATTCCCCGACAATGAACCCGCACCTTTTACACTAGTTGTCAGCAAAATTAAACACATCGGTGATCAGATTTCCGTTTTGTTAAAAGGGACATTAAAGGCACAGCGTAAGCGTTACGCAGAGCAATTATTGCAAGAGCTTTTAGCAGAAGGATTAGCCAGTGACCAGCTACTTGACCGCTTTAAACAAGGTATGAAAGAACGCCCAAAATTGAAAGGTATGTAAAATGGCGTGCTTAAGAGGTTGTTTTGCTTAAGGAGAGCGGATATGCGGTTGTTTTGACCGCTTAGCTGCGGCTTTTGCTCGTTAGCAATTTCCTTTTGTCCAGTTACAAATAATCATCTCAGATAACAAAATAAAAAACACGACTGCTCAATCAGCAGTCGTGTTCTTTGTTTATTTTTACCTAACCGTTCTGTCCATGCGTTCACGAGTATCAATAATGTCTTGTTCTTTATTAATGATGTCTCGTTCATCATTGATAATTCGCTGTTCCTTGTTATTTAGATCAGGAGCAGCAGCATTTTCATCGACGCCATCAATTCTTCGTTCTTCTAAACCGCGATTATTCGTCGAATTATTACCACTCATGCCATTGTTGCCCCCAGCACCATTCATGTTGTTACCACCGTTGAAGTCAGAACCACGATTATCTTTATTCGATGTTGGTGACTCAACATTGGCATTGTCCCCATTCATATAGAGACCACGATCAGAGCCGTTTGTGCCATTATTTACCCCATCAATTGTACCATTGTTGTTATCGTATGGTGTTACGATGTCACTTGCCTTTTCGTTGTTAGTCATCGGTGTTTCATGGTTGTTTGTGTTACAAGCAGCAAGTGTTGTACTAGCCAGTAGAGCAGCGGCGATTAGGCTCCCTTTACGCATAAAAAATTCCTCCTTTCTTCGGCTTCATTTGACTACAATGTAGTCAACAGTAGATTGCCCGAGAAAAGGAGGAACTATCCTAAATTTACGTATCTATTTTAATTGCTGTTTTAGTAGTTGTTCTACATATGCTGCTTCTGCTTTACAATCAAAAGTATAGTTTGTTCCAAGTTGTTTTTGCATTTTTTCAATCGAATCTATTTGCTTTTTTGTTGGTTTTTCATTTAAAATTTTTGCAATCACTTCGTCGATTTTCTTTGCCACTTCTTCATGGAACTCAGGATTCGTTAGTATTTCTTGTGGTACTTTGTCAAACCAAGCTGCATTTTCTGTAAAATACTTTTGCCAACTTGCGACAAAATCCTCCATCGAAAATTTATCTTCATCCCAGCCAATACTCCCCAAATACAATTCAAATGATGTTGAGATAGAACGGGTAATGCTTATCTTGACGCCTGAAGATAGTTCTTTATACATCTATTTTAAACCTCCTACGTTTAAAGCCAAACCTACGTACATAAACAATGTTAACCTTTGTATTTTATAACCTTTAGCTAATAAAAACAAATCAGCCTGTGACAGGGCCTAATGCAAATAAAATTTCAGCTTCACATACAAGTTCACCGTCTACTGTTGCAAT
Organism: Lysinibacillus sp. RU7; assembly: GCF_057837305.1. Lineage (NCBI taxonomy): Bacteria > Bacillati > Bacillota > Bacilli > Caryophanales > Bacillaceae > Lysinibacillus > Lysinibacillus sp. RU7. The sequence goes on from NZ_JBYQFK010000002.1 coordinate 156,436, forward strand.
CCCTTTGCCTTTACCCATTTGTCCGCGTAACTTAATAAATTCCACTTCCAAGCGTAGCTGATCGCCTGGCGTTACTTGACGTTTAAAACGACAATTGTCGATACCTGTTAAAAATGCTAAGCGTCCTTTATTTCCTTCTACGCTTAATAAAGCAACGCCACCTACTTGTGCCAATGCTTCGACAATTAATACACCTGGCATCACTGGATAACCAGGGAAATGTCCATTAAAAAAGTCTTCATTAATCGTTACATTTTTAAGTCCAACAGCACGTTTTCCTTCTTCTAATTCGACAATACGGTCTACTAAAAGAAACGGATAACGATGTGGTAAAATTGCTTGAATTTGTTCTACATTTAACATGTTAATACTCCCCTCGTGCGCTATGTATAAATAAAAAATTTGTTCGCATTATGTAAATGACGAATCGTTACATCTTCTATGTTAGAAAGATACATCTCGACCTAAAACAGGTCGAGATGTTAGCCTTGCCTTTGTTATGAATTATTCTATTCATTTTTATAAGCCACTACATATGCCTGAACTATTGTTTTACTGTTTTCCATTCAAAATATCAAGAATATGCTCCCACGTGCTCCATTTCAGGGCATCGCTCGCATTTCCTTCACCGATGACAGAATAGCCGAAAACAACACCGATTGCCCCTGCTACTACAAATAATAGTAGCACTAAAATGATACGAAGCCAAATTGGTATTAGACGAATTTGTACCCATCGTGTGGATGTTTCTTCAACCGGCGTCTCCGCTTGTCTTTTCTTTTTTGGCTGCTCTTTGGCGGTATGGTTTAATTCATTCGTCATTACTGTTCTCCCTAATTTACTTATCGGATGCCATTAATCAGGCCTAACATTTGGTCACCAATCGTAATGGCACGTGAATTAAATTGATAAGAGCGCTGTGCTGCAATTAAATCCGTCATTTCCTTCGATAAGTCTACGTTTGAAGATTCTAATGCACCAATTTGCATGCTCACTTCATTACGATTCAACCCTTGTAAATCAGTTAAAATCTCTTCTTCAGCATAACCAATTTCGTCCAAATTATTCGGTAAACTGATATATGCACCGCTGTTTACGTGCTCCATTACTTGCGGTTTTGTAATTTGTGTTACAGCTAAATCAAATTGGATGACTTGTCCATCTTCATAGTTGACATTTAATGTGCCTGCTTGTGACATCGTAAAGTCTTTCACACCATCTGGAAACGTAATCGATGTACCGTTAGCAGACAGGACCGGATAGCCATCACTTGTCACTAATACGTTTGTACCGTCTCCTTGTGGGGACATATAGAAATTCCCTTGGCGTGTATATGCTGTTGAACCATCTGCTAGCTCAACGTTAAAGTATTGATTGGACTTTGTAAAAGCAAAATCTAAGTTACGATCGGTCATTTGCAAAGAGCCTTGTGATTCATTTGATTGAATTTGGCTTATATGTGCCCCGACACCATAGCGAATGCCTACTGGTGATTGACGAAACGCTGGGTTATCTTGCTGATCATTATTAAATTGTTGATACAATAACTCTTGGAAATTTGCTTGTTTTGTTTTATAGCCAATTGTATTGCTATTTGCGATATTATTACTAATCGTATCTAGTTGAACTTGCAGTTGTCCGAGTGTGTTCGCTGCTGTATGCATTGTACGAATCATCTACTAAGCCTCCTATACTTTACCGATTTCATTTACCGCTTTGTCGATGCTCTTATCGTAAGCTTGTAGCACTTTTTGGTTTGCTTCATATGCTCGGTAAGCGGTCATTAAATTTGTCATGGATTGTGCAGAATCTACATTCGATGCTTCTAAGTATTGCTGTTGCATACTAAATGTGACCCCATCTACCTCATAAGCTGAAGGCAATGCCTCTCCCTCTAATAGACGGAATAACCCATTGTCTTGTTTCATTAAGAGATCCGTATTCGCTGCAAATGCAACGCCTAATTGTGCTATTTGCCCGCCGTCTTCATCTGTAATGATGCCATCAGGCGATATAGTGAACTGATCATTTTGTAATTGAATCGGATTGCCTTCTCGATCTAGCACATATTGCCCTAGTGCTGTGACAAGATTGCCTTGCCCATCTAATGTAAAATTCCCATTACGTGTGTAAGCCTCGTTCCCATCTGGGTGCTGTACACGGAAGAAAATTGCCCCTTGATTGCCCGATTGCTCATCCACTGGCAGTTGTCCATCAAGCAACGCGACATCTGTTAAAAGACCGGTTTCTCGTAATGCACCTTGCATATAGTTCCCCAGTGTTTCTTGTAAATACACCCCGGTATTTAATGCGCCAACAGGTGTGGCCTGTAATGCATTTAACCCTTTTTGTGTTGGAATACCATTGGATGTAATGGCTGACATCAGCATATCCGGAAATGAACGGATTGTCGATTGGTCTGCTTTATAACCTGGTGTATTAGCATTTGCCATATTATTTGTCAGAATTTCTGTTTTTCGTTGTTGAGCAGTCATACCAGACATGGCTGTATAAAACCCTTTAAACATGGAAGCTCACCTCGAGAATTAAAGTTTTGATGCTACGCGATCAATGTTATCAAGCATAATGCCTGTCCCAATGGCTACGCAGTCCATTGGATTTTCAGCGATAAATACAGGCACTTTTAATTCTTCCATTAGTAGTTGATCCATGCCATGTAATAATGCGCCGCCACCTGTTAAAATCACACCGCGGTCAATAATATCCGCTGATAACTCTGGCGGTGTTTTTTCTAGTACATTTTTAGCCGATTGTACAATCATCGCTACCGATTCCCGTAGTGCACTGTCGATCTCACTCGAATGAATCGTAATCGTGCGCGGTAAACCTGTCACCATATCACGACCGCGAATATCCATCGTTTCATCATGCCCTGCTTCTTTAAATACAGTACCGATTGTCATTTTAATTTGCTCTGCTGTACGCTCACCAATTAATAGCTTGTACTGTCTCTTTATGTATTGGAGTATATCATTGTCAAAAACGTCACCCGCTACTTTAATTGACTCACTTGTTACAATATCACCCATTGATAGTACGGCGACATCTGTCGTTCCGCCACCGATGTCGACGACCATATTGCCGCTCGGTTGGAAAATATCCATTCCTGCACCGATTGCCGCTACTTTTGGCTCTTCTTCTAAATATACTTTTTTGCCACCCGATTTTTCCGCTGCTTCACGAATCGCTTTTTGCTCTACACTCGTAATGTTTGTCGGGCAACAAATTAAAATACGTGGCTTCGATAAAAAGCCCTTTACATTTAACTTATTTAAGAAGTATTTTAGCATCGCTTCTGTCGAATCAAAGTCGGCAATGACCCCATCCTTTAATGGACGAATCGCTACGATATTACCTGGTGTACGTCCAACCATTTGACGTGCTTCCTCACCAACAGCTAGGACTTTATTTGATTTTTTATCAATTGCTACAACAGAAGGCTCATTTAACACGATGCCTTTGCCCTTCACATGAATCAGTACATTCGCCGTACCTAAATCGATGCCAATATCTTTAGAAAACATGTTTTTTTATCTCCTTCCCAGCTTCTCCAACATGTACACGTGCATATCTGTTTATCTTGAATATTTTATCATATTAAAGGCTAAATTACATCTATATTATCGGTAATACTTTCCTTTTACAACAATACCACCTACTCATTTCGACAATAAAAAAAGCATTTCGACGATTTTTGATACTCGTCAAAACGCTTTTTCGTCCATGTGGGTCTGTTGATCTTTGTGCTGTTTTTGCTGCCATTTCTTCCGTGTCGCTTCTCCTCCTCGGAGATGCCTGATTGATTTATGATACGCTAAAACTTGCTTAACATCTGTTGACAATGTCTCGTTAACTTTTTCTAGGCGTTCTGTCAGATCTTTATGGACCGTACTTTTCGAATACCCTGTCATTTTAGCGATGGCGCGAACGGTTTCCCCTGTCTCTACTAGCAGCTGCCCTAATTTCACGCAGCGATGCCGAATATGCTCGTGCACGCTCTCTTCCTTTCAATCGCGTGTTTATTCAGCTTATGCCGCGTGTAGGAACATTAGAACTTAGAATGCCAGTAACGTTCTAGGATTAATGTACTGACCGTCTTTTAATACTTCAAAATGAAGGTGAATGCCTGCTGTTGGGTTCCATTCATTTTCAATTGTCATCCCAATCGGCTCCCCTTGTACGACATTATCGCCTTCTTTTACGACAATATCCCCTACAGAAGTATACTGTGTTGTATAGCCATTTTCGTGTTCAATTGTCACTTTGTTGCCCGTAAATGCATCGAGCTTCACTTCTTTGACTGTACCACTTAATGCGGCTAACACTTGGAACGGTTCGCTATTAATAGCGATCGAAACACCATTTGACGCTGAGTATGTTTGATTAAATACAAGTAGTGCATTTTCACGTGTTTCAGCATCTGCTGTTACATCATAAAAGTCCTGTAAAATTTTCACGTTGTTTAATTGTAACTCATCAAACGGAAATTTCATTGTTTCTTCTACTGCATTTGTTTCAATAATTGTTTCCGGCTCTTGTGATACAGGTTGAAGTGTATCCGATTCCTCCGGTGTAACTAGTACATTATAAAGTACGATAAAGGCAATCATAATAATTGCAATGATTGCATAAACAGCTGGCCAAAACCATTTTTGATCGACCCAAGTTTTTGGAGAAGTAGTTTGTTTATCCTCTCGCATAATATTATCACCTCGAGTGCTATTGTTAACACATTTTGGTGATTTTAAACAAAGTTATACATAAATTTTACAATATTTTTTTGTGAAAATGTATAGTTCTTTCATAAAGGAAGAAATCATGCTGTCACCATTTTCATAAAAAAGCCTCATTGTTCTGCACAGGCAAGGGTAGCCATCTCTGTATTTGGATAATAATGCGCCAAAATTTGTTCCGCTGTTTTCCCTGTTTGGGCAAGTTCATTCGCTCCGTACTGACTCATTCCTACGCCATGCCCGTAACCTTTTGTAGCAATCGTAATGTCTGTATTCACCGTAATCGTGAAGTCTGTCGATTTTAAGTTTAACAATTCACGAAACTCGCGCCCTGTCCACGTTTTCCCGCCGATTGCAATCGTTTCGACACGCTTGGTATTGTTACGTGTTATTTTGGCTTGTTGCAGTTGAGCAAGCGTCAATGTTGTTTGTAGCTTGTCATTTAACTGCGTAAGCGTCAACGTTTGCGTATCTCGATATTCTTCAGGTGTAGAAACAGTTGTAAGATAGGCCACGGTCGTGCCACTATAGTTTTGGGCAGATTCTGTTTGGCCATTGGAAGCAGCATGAAACATTGCCGTAATCGGTTCATTATTATAAGTAAGAATTTGATTTTTCGTAGCCGTTACTGCTTCTTTTAGTTTTTCTTCATATTTCGGATCTCGTTCTTCTTTAAATACTTGGTGGGCTGTCGTTTGCTTAATGGGGGTTGTACCGAAACTAGTTTGGTGCATAGCATATGTTCTCGCCGCAATGGCTTGTGCCTTTAATGCTTCCGGATGAAAGCTTGCTGGCATTTCTCCAGCCACTACACCGATTAAATATTGCTCGAGCGGAATTTGTTCATTTGATTCGGCAAGCGTGATAAAAACTTCACAATCCTCCTCTTCCTGTAAATTTTGAGTTTGAGTTTGAGTTTTTTTGTACTGCAATGGAATGATAAATAACAAAATAATAAGGGCAACAAACATAATGTATTTTTTCATAACGCAATGTATGAGGAAAGAGCTTGTAATAATTCCGAGAAAGCTTTAAATTTTCTCCACCTGTTTTCGGCACAATTCTACTTGTTTTTTTGTGGATGGGATTGGGGGATTGATTTTTGCTCGGATAGCCTCGGCTTTTGACCGCTTACGGACTTGTTTTGCTCGTTCAGCTGCTTTTTGCTCGGATAGCCTCAGCTTTTGCTCGGATAGCACGGGCTTTTGACCGTTCAACGCGGGGCTTTTGCTGACAAATAAAAAAATTGCGAGCAAAATTAATTACTCACAATTTTTTATCATATAATTATAGAAATAAGCATAGCGTACATTTAAGCCGTTGCTTGTTTTTTGACAATCGCTTTATCTGTTACACGTTCGATATCTGCGCCTAATGCGGCAAGCTTTTCATGGAAATTGACATACCCACGGTCTAAATGATGAAGCTTTGTCACACGTGTCATGCCTTCTGATACTAACCCTGCTAAAATTAACGAGGCTGCTGCACGTAAATCAGTAGCTGCTACTTCAGCACCTTGCAAGTCTGCTTTTCCCTCAATAAACACAGAGCGACCTTCGATTTTAGACACTGCATTCATACGGCGGAATTCTTCGACATGCATAAAACGATTCTCAAATACCGTCTCCGTAATAATGCTTGTGCCTTCAGCCGTAAGCATGAGCGCCATTAACTGCGACTGCATATCCGTTGGGAAACCTGGATGTGGCATCGTTTTAATATCGACTGCTTTTAACGGACCATTGGCACGTACACGGAGTCCTTCTGCTTCTTCTGTGATTTCTACGCCCATTTCACGCATTTTCGCAATTAATGCGGTCATATGCTCAGGCACCGCATTTTCAATGACTACATCGCCACGCGTAATGGCCGCTGCTACCATAAATGTGCCCGCTTCAATACGATCAGGAATAATATAATGTGTCGTACCTGTTAATTCTGTTACACCTTCAATTCGAATTGTGTCTGTACCCGCACCTATGACGCGTCCACCCATAGCATTAATAAAATTCGCTAAATCGACAATTTCAGGCTCTTTCGCTGCATTTTCAATAATTGTTGTACCTTCTGCAAGTGCAGCTGCTGACATAATATTTTCTGTTGCCCCAACGCTCGGGAAGTCTAAATAAATTTTCGCACCTTTTAGACGATCTTTTACAACAGCTTCCACATACCCATGACCAACTGAAATTTCTGCACCCATTGCCTCAAAACCTTTTAAATGCAACTCAATCGGTCGCGATCCAATTGCACATCCACCCGGAAGTGCGACACGAGCAAACCCGTTACGTCCAAGCAATGACCCCATTACTAAAATCGAAGCGCGCATCTTGCTTACATACTCAAACTGAGCTTCACTTGAAAGGCTACCTGAAGCATCAATAACCATTTCATTTTGATCTGCTTTATATTCTACTTTGGCATTTAAGCTTTTTAGTACTTCACTAATCGTGTGTACATCTGCTAAGTCTGGTACATCTCTAATAATATGCTTTTTATTTGAAGCTAACAGTGAGGCTGCCAAGATGGGTAAAACGGCATTTTTTGCACCTTCTACTTTTACTTTGCCTGTTAATGTCCGGCCACCTGTTACAATAATTTTATCCACAATTCGTCCCTCCGAATACAATTGTTACGAAACTGCAAAACCCAATTTATAAAAAAAGTTTAATAGTCTAATTTATACAAACAATTTAATGTTAACTTGTAAGACCTCTCAATACAAGCGCCCAAATCACTATTTTACGTTATTTTGTAGAAATAAGCTACATTTTATAATACGCACGTTATACAAATATCGTGAATTACCTATTAATCAAAAAAATGTATAATTGTTTACTACACTACAGGCAAAATACTATTGTGGAAATAAAAACAAGTAACAATGTGGGCCATTATAAACTTTGTAGCGATAAACAAGGGCTTATTTCCCCCTACAATGCATATAACTTACTATGTATCCTTTTATTTATCGAAATAAATAAGGAATTTGCTGTGACCAATTCGAAAAATTGATAAAGAAATCAGCGACACTTGAACCAATCGCAATGCTTAATAAAATATAAATCAATTGAATTTGAAATACTTTCCCTTTTTTAAAAAGCTGCTCTAAGCGAAACGCTTGTAGCGCGTAAAAAGTAACGCCGATAAAAAAGAGGTACGCGCCAATCCCAAATGCAGCTTGCTGACCCGCTTCCGTATAAAAATCCATCCCGAATGCCTCCATGTTTAGAAAGACACCTCTCGACAAAAGTAGGTCGAGAAGGTGTCTTTTGCTTATGAGAAACTTATACTTCCCTGTCTGCTAAAAAAGAGCGGACAACAGTAATTGTCCGCTCCTATTTATTAGATATTACCCTCATGAACATTGATACGATTAATCGCGCGTTTAAGAGCTAACTCCGCACGGTTGAAATCAACGTTATCTTGTTTTTGTTGAAGTCGTTGCTCAGCGCGAGCTAAAGCTGCTTTTGCACGAGCGACATCAATCGATGAAGCAACCTCTGCAGATGATGCTAAAATCGAAATTTTGTCTGGACGTACTTCAATAAAACCACCGTTAACAGCCGCAAGTTCTGTTTGGCCGCCTTCTGTTTTTAGCTTCACTGCACCAATAGCAAGTGGAGCTACCATAGGAATATGGCCTGGAAGCACACCAATCTCACCTGAAGTTGTTTTCGCGATAACCATTGCTACTTCAGCATCGTATACTGGGCCGTCGGGAGTGACAATATTGACTGTTACTGTCTTCATATTTTTTCCTCCTCGCCGTTAGAATTAAACCTCTACGCCCATGCCTTTAGCTTTTTCTACTACTTCTTCAATGCCACCAACTAAACGGAAAGCATCTTCTGGTAAGTGGTCATATTTACCTTCAAGGATTTCCTTGAATGAACGTACAGTTTCTTTAACTGGTACGTATGAACCTTTTTGACCAGTGAATTGTTCCGCTACGTGGAAGTTTTGAGATAAGAAGAATTGAATACGACGAGCGCGTTCTACTGTTTGCTTATCTTCATCAGATAACTCATCCATACCTAAGATGGCGATGATATCTTGTAACTCACGGTAACGTTGGATCGTACGTTGTACACCAGTAGCTACTGCATAGTGCTCTTCACCTACGATTTCTGGTGATAATGCACGAGAAGTTGATGCTAATGGGTCAACGGCTGGGTAGATACCCATCTCAGATAATTTACGCTCTAAGTTCGTTGTTGCATCTAAGTGAGCGAAAGTTGTTGCTGGCGCTGGGTCAGTATAGTCATCGGCTGGTACGTAAATCGCTTGAATCGAAGTTACAGAACCTTTTGTAGTCGATGTGATACGTTCTTGTAATTTACCCATTTCAGTAGCAAGTGTTGGTTGGTAACCTACCGCAGAAGGCATACGACCTAATAGGGCAGAAACCTCAGAACCTGCTTGTGTGAAACGGAAGATGTTGTCGATGAATAAAAGTACGTCTTGACCTTGCTCATCACGGAAAAATTCCGCCATTGTAAGACCAGTTAACGCTACACGCATACGTGCACCAGGTGGCTCGTTCATTTGACCGAATACCATGGCAGTTTGCTTAATAACGCCTGAATCTGTCATCTCGTGGAATAAGTCATTACCTTCACGAGTACGCTCACCTACACCAGCGAATACAGAGATACCGCTGTGCTCTTGCGCGATGTTGTTAATTAATTCTTGGATTAATACTGTTTTACCTACACCGGCACCACCGAATAGACCGATTTTACCACCTTTGATGTATGGTGCTAATAAGTCTACTACTTTGATACCTGTTTCTAGGATTTCAACTGTAGTTGATAATTGATCGAAAGTTGGTGCTTCACGGTGAATTGAATCACGGCGAACTGAAGCTGGGATTTCTTCACCTAAGTCGATTACTTCACCAAGTACGTTGAATACACGACCTAGTGTTGAATCACCAACTGGTACTGAAATCGGTGCTCCTGTGTTAGTCACTTCTGCACCACGTTGTAAGCCATCAGTAGATGACATCGCAATTGTACGAACAGCGTCGTCACCTAAGTGAAGTGCAACTTCTAAAGCAAGAGTTGTTGGCTCTTCGTTTGGACGTTCAATCTTAACTGTTAATGCGTTATAGATTGCTGGTAATTGACCGTTCTCGAACTTAACGTCGACAACTGGACCCATTACTTGTAGAACGTGTCCTTTGTTCATTATGTGTACCCTCCTATCGTATTCTTATACGACATTGGCAGACTGCCGCCTATTCTAAGGCTGCAGCTCCACCAACGATTTCTGTAATTTCTTGTGTAATTGCTGCTTGACGTGCACGGTTGTATTGAAGAGATAAGTCTGAGATTAAGTCAGATGCATTATCTGTTGCATTACGCATTGCCGTCATACGAGAAGCATGTTCACTTGCTTTACCGTCTAATAGCGCACCATAAATTAAGCTCTCTGCATATTGTGGAAGTAATACTTCTAGAATTGCTTCACCAGATGGCTCGAATTCGTATGCAGCTTGAGTAGAAGCCGGTGCAATATCAGTTAATGGAAGAAGCTTTTTCTCAGTAACAACTTGAGAAATAGCACTTTCAAAGTGGTTATAGTACATATAAAGTTCATCATATGCGCCATCAATGAACATACCAACAGCATTACGAGCGATTTCTTTAATATCAGCGAATGTTGGTTGGTCAGGAAGAGCAACGACACTGCTAATAACATTATGATCACGTTTTACAAAGTAATCACGTACGATACGACCTACAGCTAAAACTACGTACTCGTCTTTTGACTTGTGACGTTGGTTGATTGTACGTTGCACTTGACGTAAAATACTAGAGTTGTAAGCACCTGCTAAACCACGGTCAGAACCGATTACAAGGTAAGCAGTTTTCTTAACAGGACGGACAGTTAACATTGGATGCCCGCTGTCTTTTGTACCTGAAGCGATTGCACCTACTACATCTTGAATTTTCTCCATGTAAGGAACGTAAGCTTTAGCGTTTTGCTCTGCACGACGTAATTTCGAAGAAGAAACCATCTGCATCGCTTTAGTCGTTTTTTGCGTACTCTTTGTAGAATTAATACGACCTTTAATTTCGCGTAAGTTTACCACTGGTATTTCACCACCTTTTGTTTTTTAATCACAGTCCGATATTACTCAGATTTAGCGAAAGTTTTTTTGAATGCGTTGATAGCTTCAACGATATCAGCATCCGCTGGAAGATCTTTTGTCGTACGGATATGATCTAAAACGTTAGTGTGGTTTGAATCTAACCAGCTTAACAATTCACCCTCGAAACGAGTGATGTCTGCTACTGGAATATCATCTAAGTGACCACGAGTTAACGCGTATAAAATAACAACTTGTTTTTCAACTTTAAGTGGTTTGTTTAGGTCTTGTTTCAGAACCTCTACCGTACGTTTACCACGCTCTAATTTAGCTAAAGTCGCTTTATCTAAGTCAGAACCGAATTGAGCAAACGACTCTAACTCACGGAAAGCTGCTAAGTCAAGACGTAATGTACCCGCTACTTTTTTCATCGCTTTGATTTGAGCAGAACCACCTACACGTGATACTGATAAACCGGCGTTGATCGCTGGACGTACACCAGAGTTGAATAAGTCAGATTGTAAGAAGATTTGTCCGTCAGTGATTGAGATAACGTTTGTAGGAATGTAAGCTGAGATATCCCCTGCTTGTGTTTCTACGAACGGTAACGCTGTGATCGAACCGTTTTGGTACGTTTCGTTTAACTTCGCAGCACGCTCTAATAAACGGCTGTGTAAGTAGAATACGTCACCTGGGTAAGCTTCACGACCTGGAGGACGACGTAATAATAATGATAACTCACGGTAAGCAGATGCTTGTTTAGATAAGTCATCATATACTACTAATACGTGTTTACCTTGTAACATGAACTCTTCTGCCATCGATACACCAGCAAATGGCGCTAAGTATAATAGCGGAGCTGGTTGAGAAGCTGAAGCTGTTACAACGATTGTGTAATCTAAAGCGCCGTTTTTACGTAATGTTTCAACTACGCCACGAACTGTAGATTCTTTTTGACCGATTGCAACATAGATACAAATCATGTTTTCACCGTTTTGGTTTAAGATTGTATCGATTGCTACAGATGTTTTACCTACTTGACGGTCACCGATGATTAACTCACGTTGACCACGACCGATTGGTACAAGCGCGTCAATCGCTTTGATACCTGTTTGTAATGGCTCATGTACTGATTTACGCGCCATTACACCGAAAGCTGGGCTTTCAATCGGACGAGATTTTTCTGTGTTGATTGGACCTAATCCGTCAACTGGTTGACCTAATGGGTTTACAACACGACCAATTAGTGCTTCACCAACTGGTACTTCCATGATACGACCTGTACGACGAACTTCATCGCCTTCTTTAATGCCAAGGTAGTCACCTAGAATAACGATACCTACGTTACCTTCTTCTAAGTTTTGCGCCATACCCATAACACCGTTAGAGAACTCTAAAAGCTCTCCAGCCATGACGTTGTCGAGGCCATGAGCAAGAGCAATACCGTCACCAACGCGGATAACTGTACCTACTTCGCTTACTTGTAATTCAGATTGGTAATTTTCAATCTGCTGTTTAATCAGACTGCTGATTTCTTCAGCTTTGATGCCCATGTATGTTCACCTCTCACATTTCTTAAAATTAACCAACTAACGTACGCTTTAGACCTTCTAGCTTAGAAGCTACTGTGTTGTCATAAATGTAGTTGCCGATTTGTACACGAATGCCACCAAGTAATGCTGGCTCGATTAAGTTTGTAATGTCTAGCTTCTCTTTTCCTACTAACTTGGCGAAAGATGCAGAAATTTCTGCGCGTTCTTCGTCAGTTAAAGCACGAGTTGAGTAAACTGTTGCTTCAGCAGCGCCTTGAGCTGATGCTGCTAGTGTTTGGAATGCTTCTGCTACTGCAGATACTTCGTTAATACGCTTACGATCTACTAATACATGTAAAAGATTCACTACTGCTGGATTTGCATTAGCAAGCACACCAGTAATCAATGCTTTTTTCTTGTCCGTAGAGATTTTAGGAGCTTGTAGTAAAGAAAGTAACTCTGGAGTTGCTTCTAAAGCTTTTGAAAGTTCCTTTAAATCTGCGCTTATTTCAGCTAGTGTGTTTTGTCCACTTGCTAATTGGAATAATGCTTCAGCATAACGCTTAGCTACAGTCGATTGACTCATTTCGCCTCGCCTGCCTTCGCAATCGTTTCTTTAATTAATGTGCTATTGTCAGCCTCAGAAATTTCTTTTCCAAGAACTTTAGATGCTGCAAGCACTGATAGTGAAACCACTTCTTCACGCACAGCAGCGATTGCTTTCTCTTTTTCTGCCTCGATATCACGAACAGCAGCTTCTTTTAAACGAGTTGCTTCATTACGAGCTGCAGATACGATTTCTTCACGAGTCACATCAGCTTGTTTCTTAGCACCTTCAATGATTGTTTGTGCTTCAGTACGTGCTTCTTTTAAAAGAGATTTTTGCTCTTCTAATACGGCATGTGCTTCTTTACGAGCTTTTTCAGCTGCATCGATTTCACTTGCAACTAACTCTTCACGTTGTTCCATGATGCCCATTAACGGACCCCAAGCGAACTTTTTAAGAAGAAGTAGTAATACTAGGAAGATAATTCCCGTTGCAAGGATATCACCAGTGTTAAGACCTGTTGCTCCAGCAGCAAGTACAAGTTTATCTAATCCCACGATTGTTTCACTCCCTTCAAGAGCTTGACTAAATTCAAAAATCTATAATGTTTAAAACTTTACGTTCAATGTCAAATACTACTTTAATATGTACGATTAAGCATTTACCTAACCATACAAAAGGAATGGCGAAGATGTGCTTCGCCATTATCATCTAATAATCCTAAGATTATTTGTTCATTACGATGAATGCTACTACTACCGCGATGATAGGAAGGGCCTCAACTAATGCAACCCCGATGAACATTGTAGTTTGAAGTACGCCACGAGCTTCTGGTTGGCGAGCGATACCTTCTACTGTTTTTGAAACGATAAGACCGTTACCGATACCTGCACCAAGTGCACCTAAACCGATTGCGATTGCTGCTGCTAATAAACCTAATGAACCTGTCATTTTAAAATTTCCTCCTTGGAATGTTTGTTTTTTGTTTGGTTCAAATTACCACGTGGTTAACGTGGAATTTTATAATTAATGGTCGTGACTCACTTTGTGCGCCATATAAACCATTGTTAACATAGTGAAAATGAAAGCTTGGATAAACCCGATGAAAATCGAGAATCCTTGCCATGCCATCATTGGTACGATTGCACCGACAGCACCAATTGCGCTAGATGTCGCTAAACCTGCGATTAACGCAAGTAAAATCTCACCAGCATAAATGTTACCGTAAAGACGTAGACCAAGAGTTAATGTATTCGCAAACTCTTCAACAATCTTTAATGGGAACATGAAAGACATTGGTTGGAAGTATGTTTCTTTTACATAACCACCAGCACCTTTTGCCTTTACACCATAGTAATGTGATAACACGATTACTAGTGCCGCTAATGTCATTGTTACTGTTGGGTCAGCTGTTGGTGATTTCCACCATAATACATCATCATAAATGATAGCGAATGGAAGACCCAGCAAGTTGGCAACTGCAACGAACATGATAAGTGTAATTCCTAGAACGTGGAATGGCTTACCTGTTTTCCAGTCCATATTTCCCGTAACGATGTTCTTTACGAAGTCCATAACCCACTCCATAAAGTTTTGCATGCCTGTTGGCTTAAGTGCTAAGCTACGTGTCGAAATAAACGCGATTAAGAACACGACTATAGCTGTTACTAATAACATCATTACTGTAGATAAGTTGAATGTAAGTGTTACAAACCCAAGATCTAAATGTGCTTCAGGACTTTTATGATTCATTTCTGCATTCACCTCTCTTTCCAATGCACTTTTTTATTGGTTTTTGATTGCATGTACAACACGTTCAATCACAAGCAATACATACGGAATCATTAAGCCTATAACCGTGCTAATTAAGTGAAAATATTGTGGCAACGAAATTGCAATTGCGACTGCCGCAACACCAGATCCGAACCGCAAAGCCGTACCGATTGATGGTGCTTTCGTCCCTTCACTTATGGAACGGTCAAACTTTTCCATTCGTCGAAGCAAAATCCAAAAGTTATACGTGCCAAAGAATGCACCGAGAGCTATTCCAGCGAATACTGTTTGATATGCAGTAAATCCCCAGCCTAAAGCACTGAGAGCAAGCAAAAAAAATAACGCTTTTTTCTGCATAGCGAAAATATGATGCAAATCTAGCATTGGCAATTAATCTCCTGAATCTTTTTTTTCGAGTAAAGAATCGTTTTAGACCATCAAGTGAACTAAATCGTAGCAAATAGATGCACTACAAGCTGTATTGCATCTAGAAATAATAGTTGCATTTTGAGCATGTCCGCTCCCTCAACAACAAGTCATGCTACTTACTAGAAAGCTAAACCACTTTTATGGACACTGATCCAGATGCATAAAAACGTTGCAAATTGACAATTTTGGTTTCAACTGTCAGTCTAGTAGAAACTTGATATAACAAGTGTTTCAACGCATTTTGACTACAAGAAACCCTTATCATTCTTACCCTTTGTTAGCATACAATAGGGGTTATTTGATGTCAATTGGTTCAGGTGAAAAACTTCACATTCTCACCTTTCTTGTCAAATTGTTGACAAATTTGTGTATGAAAATTCACATTTGCCAACAATATTTTTTATTATCGTCGTTTTTAGCTGCTTTAAGACAGTTTTCTTCTATTTTTTGTGAAATTAGCGTATTCGCAATTTTCCAATTTCTACGACAAGCATCTATTACTAAAGTAATAAGTGCATTTTCGCTACAATAGCGCAATAAATACATAAAAAAAGGGTCATATTGAGATAAAAATCGCCCGTTTCGAGTTAAAGCGTAACTCAACATTCCCCTTCATCAATATACTTTTTTTCTATTATTTCACACTATCTAAAAATTTAATAAGCGCTTCTACAATTCGTTTCGATGCAAATCCATCACCATAAGGATTGGAAGCTTGAGCCATTTTCGCATAGGCCTCTTCGTCTACGAGCAATTCTTTCGCTAATGTATAGATGGTATGTTCATCTGTACCTGCAAGCTTTAATGTACCCGCAGCAATCCCTTCTGGACGTTCTGTTGTATCGCGCAGTACCAACACAGGCTTCCCTAAAGACGGGGCTTCCTCTTGTACACCACCTGAATCTGTTAAAATCATATAGGAGCGCGCTGCAAAGTTATGGAAATCAAATACTTCAAGTGGTTCAATTAAGTGAATACGAGGATTATCCCCTAATACTTCGTTGGCTACCTCACGAACAGCTGGATTCATATGTACAGGATACACCACTTGTACATCTCCATGCTCTGCTAGTAAACGATTGATCGCACGGAACATATTGCGCATTGGGTCACCTAAGTTTTCACGGCGATGTGCTGTCAGTAAAATCATACGGTCCTGACCGACTTTCTCTAGCACAGGGTGTGTATACGCTTCTTTTACCGTCGTTTTTAAGGCGTCAATCGCCGTATTCCCTGTGACGAAAATCGCTTCAGCTAGCTTATTTTCCTTTAGTAAGTTTTCCTTTGACACTTCTGTTGGCGCAAAATGAAGATCAGCCATTACTCCTGTTAACTGGCGATTCATTTCTTCAGGGTACGGGGAGTATTTTTGGCCTGTTCGAAGCCCTGCTTCTACATGCCCAATCGCAATTTGATTGTAAAATGCAGCCAAGCTCCCAATGAACGTCGTTGCTGTATCCCCATGCACCAATACGATGTCTGGTTGTGCTTCTTTCATCACACGATCTAGCCCTTGCAATGCATTCGTTGCTACATCGACTAATGTTTGGCGATCTTTCATAATATTCAAATCGTAATCCGGTGTAATATGAAACGTCTCCAGTACTTGATCGAGCATTTGGCGATGCTGTGCCGTTACTGTTACAATCGATTCAATTTTTTCAGGATACTTTTGCAACTCCAGTACAAGCGGTGCCATTTTAATTGCTTCAGGACGCGTCCCAAAAATCGTCATCACTTTAAATTTTGCCATGATTCAATCTTGCCCTCTCTTTATTACAAAATGGGATGTCACATACGCAACATCCCTTTTGTTTCATATTATTTTGTACCAAATAAGCGGTCACCAGCGTCACCAAGACCTGGGACGATGTAGCCGTGATCGTTTAACTTCTCATCTAATGCCGCAATATAAATATCTACATCATCATGCTCATCTTGAATCGCTTTTACACCTTCTGGCGCTGCGATTAAGCACATAAACTTAATATTTTTTGCACCGCGCTTTTTCAAAGAGTTAATCGCTTCCACAGCTGAACCACCTGTTGCTAACATTGGATCTACAATAATGAAATCACGCTCTTCTACATCAGCTGGGAGCTTCGCATAATATTCCACAGGTTTTAATGTTTCTGGATCGCGGTATAAACCGATATGCCCTACTTTCGCAGCTGGAATCAGTTTTAGTACACCATCAACCATCCCAATACCTGCACGTAAAATTGGCACAATTGCAATTTTTTTACCCGATAATACTTTCGTTTTCGACGTTGTGACAGGCGTTTCAATTTCGATTTCTTCCAATGGCAAATCACGTGTAATTTCAAATGCCATTAATGTTGCTACTTCGTCTACAAGCTCACGAAATTCTTTTGTGCCTGTGTTTTTATCACGAATATAAGTTAACTTATGTTGGATTAGTGGGTGATCAAAAACATATACTTTACTCAAGGTGGATCTCTCCTAACTGTTGTTTATCTGAATCAGTATAGCATAAAAAAACAAACTGTAACATCGAGAGTTATCACAGTTTGTTTTTTGAAATATATGATTATTTTAGCTCAACATCAAAATGCATTTAGTGTTTAGTATACATGCTTACGGAAAAAATTTTAGTATAACATATGTGCTTTCAACAGTTTTCGAGTGCCCTTATAGCACTATAATATATTCTTTTCTTCGATTTCTGCCAAGGACATCGGTTTATAGAATAAGTAGCCTTGTCCACTTTTACAGCCAAGCTGATATAACAGATCTGCTTGCTCCTGCGTTTCAATGCCTTCTGCTACTACATCGATTTCTAAATTATACGCAATTTGAATAATTGATTGGACAATGACAAATGTCCCTACTTCATGGATGCGTGATGTAAAGCTCCGATCAATTTTTAATTCGGCAAACATTAACTTTTGTAAATAGCTTAGCGAAGAGTGGCCTATTCCAAAATCATCAACACTCGTTTTTAAACCACGGACAAATAAATCTCGAATGATTTTTTGTGCGCGCTTCACATCAACAAGCCCTAAATTTTCTGTAATCTCGATAATTAAATAGTTTGGATCTGCATAATATTTTTTTATTAGCCGCTCCAGTTCCTCTACAAAGTGGGGATGGTAGAAATGCTCGGGCGAAATATTAATCGCTACAGGCACAATCCGCTTTCCCTCATATTGCCGTTGCTGGAACCACTGAAGAACTTGTTCGATGATTTGCAAGTCAATTTGACGAATCAGCCCTGCACGTTCTGCAATCGGAATAAACTCAGCAGGTGAGACAAATCCAAGTACCGGTGAAATCCAACGCGCAAGCGCTTCCATACTTGTAATATACGCTTTCCCTAACGCTACTTTCGGCTGGAAATAGGCTGTTATTTCTTTATTTTTTAAAGCCTCTATAAGATGCTTTAAAACGATAAATTCTTTTTCTAATTGTCCATCGTTTTCTTGTGAGTAAAACTTCACACACGTACCAGACACTCCTTTTGCCTCCGATAGCGCATTTTCGGCGTATCGAACAGCATCTTGTACGGCTTTTTTATGTTGAAGTATGGCACTACCACATTTTAATGTAATATAAAACTCTTTTCTATCAATGACAAATGACTGTACTACTAAACCGTTTAAAAAATCTTCTGCATCCCCCTTGGTCGTTTCGATTATCTCTCGTTCCATATATAAAACAATCGATTCGCTAGAAAAACGACCGATTAAGGCTTGATTCTTCATATCTCTATGTAAAATACGTTCGTATAACTGTTTGAGTAGTTCTTCGCCTGCATCGCGTCCGTATAATTCCACAATACGTGAAAATTCACTCGGTTCTATTATTTGAATAGCTCCATCTACGACATCCAGTTCTGTTAAGCGCTCAATAAACCCCTGGCGATTCATCATGCCCGTCCGCATATCCGTATAAGCAAGCTGATAGATTTGTTTCTGTTTTTGCTCGTAAGAATGGGCCAAGATAATTAAATTTAGAATTTTTTTAATAAATAGTTTATATATTTTCGTATCATCCTGTTGTTCACTATAGTAAATCGTCATTACACCGAGCGCTTCTCCGTCTGCCTGGCGAATCGGGACAAATGCATAATTTGTTAATTCATGTTTGAGTGCGAGCTGTTTATGTAATAGATGAATGGGCATTTGATTGAGGTCATTGCCCATTGTCATATGCTCACGTTCTATTAATTGTGTATAGTAATCTATTTCTGCACATTGTTCCAGCAAATAATGCACGGGCTTTTCTGGATAAAATGCACTCGACTGCACCATGTGAAGTGCACCATCCTGCTTTAAAATAATCGATGTAAAGCTATACGGATGAAAAAAACAATCCATACTGTTACAAACAAGTTGAAGCTTTTCGATAAACGGTACTTCATGTTGAATGGCTGTAAACATATCCTTTTCGAGTCGATCTACAAAGCCATATAGGTGTGTATATGTAATGTCTTGAATACAAACAAGTACAAATTCCGTTTCATTGTCCTTGCTTTGAAGTGGAATACATGCTAATTCTGCATAAAAAGAAGCACCATTTTTTCTATTATGTATAACTTGTGCTTTCGTCATCTTGCCTTTCAGTAGACGTTGCTCCACTTCTTCCATATGTATATTACACTTTATATGCTGCAAAAGTTGTTGAAAAGGTATATACGTTATATCTTCAAAGTTGTAGTTTGTTAAATTTGTATAAAGCTCATTACAATAAATAACAGAAAATGTTTTATTTAGAATAATATACTGTTGATTCGACTTATCGCCTAAATCTCTTAATGTGCGAAAGAGAATATTCGATTCATACTCAACAAACTGAGTTAGCATCTCCCTCTCCTCCTTTCTCAATGAATGTTAAACAACAAATAATCTTTCGTCCATTATTACCCAACTCAATGCCATAAATCAACAAATAAATTATTTCCATATTACTGAAAAAAGATACTTTCCAACTAGTTGGAAAGTATCTCAAGATAGTATTTTATGCGTATAATGGGTATTTATCTGTTAACGCTTGTACACGTTGACGTGCTTCTGCTTTTACTGCTTCATCTTCTGGATTTTTTAGAACAGATGCAATAATTTTCCCAACTTCTGTTGCATCTTCTTCTTTGAAACCACGCGAAGTGACCGCTGCAGTACCAACACGGATACCAGATGTAACGAATGGTTTTTCTGTATCATATGGAATCGTGTTTTTGTTTGTTGTAATCGCTACTTCATCTAATAAATGCTCCGCTACTTTACCAGTTAAGCCTAGCGATTTCACGTTTAACAGTAATAAGTGGTTGTCTGTACCACCTGATACGATTTCAACGCCTTCTTCCATTAAGCTTGCTGCTAATGCTTTTGCGTTTGCTTTAATTTGTTTTGCATATTCTTTGAATTCCGGTTGTAATGCTTCACCGAATGCAACCGCTTTTGCAGCGATGACGTGCATTAACGGACCGCCTTGAATACCTGGGAATACAGATTTGTTTAATTCTTTTTCCCATTTCTCATCTTTTGTTAAAATCATACCGCCACGTGGACCACGTAATGTTTTGTGTGTAGTCGTTGTAACAAAGTCAGCGTATGGGATTGGGGATTGGTGTTCACCTGCTGCGACAAGACCGGCGATGTGTGCCATATCTACCATGAAGTACGCGCCTACTTCGTCTGCGATTTCACGGAATTTCGCGAAGTCGATTTCACGTGGATAAGCAGATGCGCCTGCCACGATTAACTTTGGTTTAGCTGCTAATGCTTTTTCACGCACATCGTTATAGTCGATTGTTTGCGTTTCTTCTGATACACCGTATTCTACAAAGTTATAAAGAATACCCGAGAAGTTTACTGGTGAACCATGTGTTAAGTGACCACCGTGAGAAAGGTTCATACCAAGTACTGTGTCACCCGGTTGTAAAATTGTATGGTAAACAGCCATGTTCGCTTGTGCACCTGAGTGTGGTTGAACGTTTACGTAAGCTGCACCAAATAATTCTTTTGCACGGTCACGTGCGATATCTTCTACTACGTCCACAAACTCACAGCCACCATAGTAGCGTTTGCCTGGATAACCTTCTGCATATTTGTTTGTTAAGTAAGAACCTTGTGCTTCCATTACCGCTTCTGATACGAAGTTTTCTGAAGCAATCAGTTCGATGTTTGTATTTTGACGCTTTTTCTCTGCTAAAATGCCGTCTAAAACTGCTTTATCTTGTGCTGCTAATTTTTCAAATGCCATGATAAAAATCCCCCTAAAGTTTAAGTTCTTGGCTTCCGCCATTAGTGCATCTCATATTGAGCGCGTACACCACCGATTAATTTCGGACGTGTTTTCGCCGCTGTGACAATGGCTTGTCCAATCGTTTTCACGGATGTACGAATTGGCACAGCTACTACTTTTAAATGCATACCGATTAATGTTTGACCGATATCGATGCCTGCATGTGCATGTACATATTCAACAACGACCGGATCCTTCATTTGCGTATAAGCATACGCAGACATGGAACCGCCTGCCGTTCTGACAGGAACAACTGCAACAGGCTCTAAATGATATTTTTCTGCGGCCGCTCGCTCAAGCGTAAGCGCTCGATTAATATGCTCACAACCTTGAAAAACTAAGTACAGATCATGCTTTTTCGCAAAACGTTCAAGCTCGTCATATAACAACTGTGCAACTTCTATTGCACCCGCTGTACCGATCTTCTCTCCTATCACTTCCGAGGTAGAGCAACCGATGACGAATAGCTGTTTCGGTTGAAAAGTGACTTGCTCTTCTACTTCACTTAACAATTGCGCGATTTCCTGCTTCAAATGCTGTAAAGTCATAAGCCTGTTACCCTTCTAACTCAGCAATTTTTTCAATGCGGCGAGTATGTCTGCCGCCTTCGAAATCCGTATTTAACCAAGTAGCAACAATTTCACGTGCAAGACCTGGGCCAATGACGCGCTCCCCCATGGCCAATACGTTCGAGTCATTGTGGCAACGTGTTGCCTTCGCTGAAAATACATCATGCACTAATGCACAACGAATACCTTTAAATTTATTTGCTGCAATCGATATCCCAATCCCTGTACCGCAAATTAAAATGCCGCGGTCAAACTTTCCAGCTGCAACACCTTCTGCTACTGGTCTTGCGTAATCTGGGTAGTCTACAGAATCGTTTGTTTGTGGACCGAAATCTTCATAGCTAATATTCAGCTCATCTAATAGCGCCATAATTTCTTTGCGTAAATTATTGCCGCCATGATCCGAAGAAATTGCGATTTTCACTAAGATTCCCTCTTTTCAAATATATTCATGTACAGTGTACCATTTCTGACCGCATTATGACACGTATTTTACGATAAACAAATGAATGTTTTTAGGTGAAATACGAATGTTTTCGCTTACAAAGCGAAAATCGTTCATTTTTATACCTATTTTTCGCTAGATTCGAAAGATAACATTCGCCTAAATTCGGAAAACTAAAAGAAAACTAAAAAAACGAGTTTCCTAATAACCTAACCTCTTATAGATTATTAAAAAGCTCGTTTCTCTTATTTTGTTCGATCAAATTGTAAAATGACTTTATGCAACTCATCTGACTGCTGTTGGAGGTTTTGCGATAGTTTTTCGATTTGTTCAATGGAATACGCCTGCTCCTCTGTCGCCGAGCTGACTTCTTGTGTGCTGGCCGATGTTTGCTCTGCAATGGCCGCTACTTCATGTGACTGTTGTGCGGTTGTTTCAATATTATGCATTTGTTTTTCAACAAGCTTAGAAATCGTAATGACCGCCTCCGCCATTTCATGGACATTCGCTGACATCTCCCCGACCGCAGTCGTTGTTTCTGACACGCGCGCCGACTCCGTTACTGCATACGCAACTTGTTCATTCATTTGATTTACGACAGTATCGACATTCTGTTGAATCGTTTTGATTAAGTCCGTAATCCCTTTGACTGCATTGGCACTTTCATCAGCTAATTTTCGCACTTCCTCTGCTACTACAGCGAACCCTTTCCCGTGTTCTCCTGCACGCGCTGCTTCAATCGATGCATTTAAAGCGAGCAAATTCGTTTGTGCTGCTATATCACCAACAAGACCAATAATCCGTTCAACTTGTTGTGCGTTGTTTTCTAATTCATGAATACTTTGAAGGGCCTGTTCATTTCCCATAGCGATATGCTGAATACTCTCTACTAAACTTTGAATGGCAGTCGTCGTGTGTGATAAGTTATCAATAATAACCTGTGATTTTGTTGCTGAATTGACAGCAACACTATTCACTTCACTCGCTAACATCCGGACATCTTCAATTGCCTCTACTGTATCTTGTACGGCATTGGCAGATGCATCTGCTCCACGTGAAATTTGTCCCACTGTCGTAGCAATATTCGACGCTTCGTTGCGTGCTACGACCGTTTGCTTGGATAATTGTTGAATTGTATCGTTCGTCGTTTGGAAATTTTGCTCAATGCCGTCAACCATACCACGTAAATTGATTAACATTCGTTGAAATGCCTCAGCAACCGAACGAATTTCATCATTTGTATTAGGCATCTTGACATCTTGTCCAATTTTCCCCTCTGCCACACGCGTAGCCGTCTGCTCTAGTTGTTGCAAAGGTTTCACAAGAACGATACTGAACACAGCCGCTAAAATACAGGACCATGCAATCCCTAAAATATACGTAATGATTTCAAATAGTTTACGGTTTACTGATGGAAAAAACAGAGGTTGGATAAACTCAATAAATATGAAACTCACTGAATACGTAATTAACGCTAATATCCCCACAAATAGTATTAGCTTCGTACGCAAATTGAATATTTTCCTTTCGGATTTCATAAACCTTTATCCCTCCTTATACTGAGCTTCAAATTGCTCAATTAAACGTTGCAACTCTTGATATGTTTGTTTATATGTAGTTAAATCCCCACCAAATGGATCTAATACATCTTGACTACTGTATGGGGTTACATATTCTTTTAATGTATAGGTCTTTCCTTTTGCTTCTTCAAATGTACGTAAAATCATATCTTTATGGGCGCTTGTCATCGTTAAAATTAAGTTGGCCCATTGGACATCTCGTTCATTTACTTGTTTTGAGACATGTTGATGTGGAATATTTGCTTGTATCAGAACTTCTCTTGCATTTTCTGACATTTCCCCACCTTCTAAAGCATAAATGCCCGCAGATTTCACACTAACATTCGGTAAATTTCTACTTTTTAAAATCGCCTCTGCCATCGGACTTCTGCAAGTGTTGCCAGTACATACAAAGTAAATATTCATGTCACACTCTCTCCATTGTCTTAGTTGTTTTATAACTATAGTAAATACTCATAATGAGTATTTACATAAATATATTACCATTTGAGTAACCGTTGCTTTCCGCTGCGGCACTCGCTTTCCACGGGCGAGATCAAGCCTCCTCGTCGCTCATCCTTCGCTCCTGCGGGGTCTTGATTGTCTCGCTTTTCCCGTAGGAAGCTTTGCTCTGTAGCGAAAGGCGCATGCCGTCAGCTACACTCTCGTGGCTCCGCTACAAGCAACTAGTGTTCAATAAAAAATAGGTTCTAAAAATTAATAAAATATCCTTATTGATTCTAGTAGAGACTAGGCGATTATACTTACAAATAGAAAGATAATAATTCCCTATAGAAAAGATAAATGCTTTTTCTAGAATATCGAGAAGTATTCACTTTATTTGCCGTAGCGCGCCATAGCCATAGGAGCCGTAACAGGAGATCCAAACAGGCCACGCCTGTTTTAGCTCCTGTGTAGGCTGTGGCAAAGCGCGAAGGCTACGATACCACTTTAGTTTAATTATCCTATCGATATTTTTAGGATGCACTTTTGCTCATTACCAGTAAATATATAAAAATTGATTGTATTTCATCATTAGCATATCAAATTTAAGTATAGAAGGAAAGTAATGAACTATTAAAAATGTAACATAATAGGTGAATTGTCTCATATGAGGTTGAAAATAACATTCAATAAAATTCAACACTTGAAGAGGTAAATTATGTAGAATATGAAGATAATTTTGGTTATTTACTAGTAATATATATAGTGATTTATATTCCATATAATTACTTAATTATAATATAACACTAGATAAAAAGGCATTAAAAGATAAGAATTTGCGCTATAAATAAAAAACTCCACATAAGTATGTGAAGTTTAGTCTTGCTTTTTATACCATTTATCACCAGCTGCTTTTTCTAGGCGGTTCATAATGGCCGAACCCACACCTGTTTTTGACGTAGCAGTTGCTAAAATAATCGTTGCATCTGTTTTGTCGCAGCGTCGAAGGACATCGTAAAGATTTGCGCCCATTTGTTGCTGGTTATGTTCATCACCAAATGTGAAAAAATAATCCGCTGCTATATGTGCATATGTTGTCGGTGCTAACAATGCTACTTGATGACCTTGCTGTTGTAACGTAGCCACAGCTGTTGCTATATCCGCTGTTTCTTCTATTAAATACACAGGGGCTTCTGGTGCATAATGTGTATATTTCATACCAGGAGCTTTTGGTGTTGATTCTTGTTTTTGCTCTACATAGGTTGGCTCTAGAACAGGCCCAATGACTGCTTCTAGCATATCCTTTGTCACACCACCTGGACGTAAAATCACAGGTGGATCTAGTGTGACATCAAGCACCGTTGATTCAATCCCGATCCCCGTTACTCCTCCATCTACGATACAAGGAATAATGCCGTTTAAATCTTCCGCTACATGTTCAGCCTTTGTTGGACTCGGCTTTCCACTTCGATTAGCACTCGGCGCAGCGAGCGGTTTTTTTAACAGGCGTAATAACGCTAACGCGACAGGGTGTGCTGGCATACGTAAGCCAACTGTTGATAACCCTGCTGTGACACTTGGCGCGAGTATACCTGGCTTTGCTTTCATGACAATCGTTAGTGGGCCTGGCCAAAACGCCTCCATACATTGCTTTGCCACAAGCGGAATGTCTTCAATATACGCTGTCACTTCCTCAGTTGTCCCAATATGTACAATTAACGGGTTATCAGATGGGCGGCCTTTCGCTTCAAAAATGCGCTTCACAGCCACTTCATCTGTTGCGACTGCACCTAAACCGTAGACCGTCTCCGTTGGAAATGCAACAACTTGACTAGCATTTAAAACGTCCACAGCTTGTGCATATATTTTTTCGCTATTCACATTATTATCCACAATCAGTCTATCTGTTTTCATTTTTTACCTCTTTACCTACAAGTAATTGTTCAAATAATCCACAAATTGTTAATAACTTCTAAAAGAATGTGTATAAGTTTTCTGAAAATGTGCATAACTTTACGCCATTTTTTTCTTAAGCCACTCAATCAATTTAAATCTAACTTTTTCTTTTTCCGGTTGTTCCTCATCCTCACAAACGTTTGGGAACGCTGAACAAAACCAATTTTCACCACGACCACTGCCAATAATAATGACCAATGAATCTTTGGCATGTTGTGGATAAAATGTTTGCATCATTCGCTTTGGGGGAATTAAGTTATCCCCATGCTTCATTTGAATGTCTAAATGTGCATAATTCTTTTCCACATGCAATTGAATGTGCTGAATGAGCTCATTTTTCTCTAATGTGGCTACTGTTGACTGTTTCATTAATTGATTGACATCGTGTGCCACCTGTTGTTTCACTTCTTGATCTTTCACTGTGTTGCTATTCGCAATCACCCTTACTAATAAATCCTCTGTATAGCTTGGTCTTTGATCCTCTAATAATTCTACAAAACTTGGTACCGTATGCATAATGATATACAATGCAATGGCGCTAATGAGCAGTTTCAATGTAGCTAGTAATTTATCATTTCTTACAATCTCGTAATCACGTAACATGAAAATCCCTCCTTGCCTAGCATTGTGGACAAGGAGGTGAATTTTTATTCTACTATTTTACAAAAAACTATTCGATCTTTGCCGTTAATATCTTGCACGACCTCTACAGTCGCTTGCGGAAAGGCTGTTTGAAATAGTTCTTTTACTGCCGGACCTTGTTTATAGCCGATTTCTACCGCGACAAATCCCGGCGTATTCATCAGGTGCGGTAAGTTTTCTGCTAGTTTACGATATAATAATAGCCCTTCCTCTTCAGCAAACAGTGCGGTATGTGGCTCATGTGCAAGCACCACTTCTGACATATCCTTTGCTTCATCTAATGCAATGTATGGTGGATTGGATAAAACAATATCCCATTTTTCATGTGCAATGGGCGCCGTTAAATCTCCTAATCGAAAATCGATTTCTGCTTGTAAATGGTCCGCATTTTTTGTCGCTGTCGCAAGGGCTGTTTGTGAAATATCTGTCGCCGTTACTTTAGCAGCTGCCCATTCTTTTTTCATCGTAATCGCAATCGCACCACTGCCTGTCCCGATATCTGCTAACATGACTTCTTTATCACCAAATAGCTTTTTGCCATGTTCTAGCGCACAAACAATCAATTCCTCTGTTTCAGGTCGAGGGATTAATACGGATTCATCGACTTGGAATGTGCGACCGTAAAATTCCTCGACACCTGTAATGTATTGCACAGGGCGCCCTTTCGCATATTGCTCCACATACGATTTAAATGTGAAAAACTGTTCAGGTGTTAATGGTTCATGTGTGCGCATCATTAAACCAGAATAATTTGTTTTCAAAATATGTTGCAACAGTATTCTTGCAGCATTTTCATCGCGACCGTTACTAACTAAAAAAGAAGAAGCCCCGTTTAGGGCCTCAAATACTGTTTTATGCATCTTGGTTTAATTTCTCTAGTTTAGAAGCTTGCTCTTCTAAAATAAGTGCATCGATAATTTCGTCTAACTTGCCTTCGACGATTTGATCAAGCTTTTGTAACGTTAACCCGATGCGGTGGTCTGTTACACGGTTTTGCGGATAATTGTACGTACGAATACGCTCAGAACGGTCGCCTGTTCCGACAGCAGATTTACGTGTTGCGTCAATTTCTTTTTGTGCTTCTTGACGGTACATATCTGCTACACGTGCACGTAAGATTTTTAACGCCTTGTCACGGTTTTTTAATTGTGAACGCTCATCTTGCATCGATACAACAACACCCGTTGGAATGTGTGTCATACGAACGGCAGACATCGTCGTATTTACGGATTGACCACCTGCACCCGATGATGCAAATGTATCAACACGAATATCTTTTTCATGAATGTCAACATCTACTTCTTCTACCTCTGGAAGACATGCTACTGTTGCTGTTGATGTATGGATACGACCTTGCGATTCTGTGGCTGGTACACGTTGTACGCGGTGTGCACCGTTTTCGAATTTAAATTTAGAGTACGCACCTTGCCCATTAATCATAAAGATAACCTCTTTATAACCACCTGCTGCATTTGGTGTCGCTTCCATAATATCGATTTTCCAGCCTTGTGTTTCAGCATAACGAGTGTACATACGGAATAGGTCACCGGCGAAAATATTCGCCTCGTCTCCACCAGCTGCACCGCGGATCTCCATGATTACGTTTTTGCTATCGTTCGGATCTTTCGGGATTAGTAAAATGCGCAGACGTTCTTCTAACTCCTCGATTTGCCCTTTTAATCCGTTGAACTCTTCTTTTACCATTTCAAGCATATCCGGATCTTTTTCGTTCTCTAACATTTCACGTGCATCGGCAAATTGCTGTTTTGCTTCTTTGTATTCGCGGTATGCATCGACTGTCTCTTGAATATCCGATTGTTCTTTCGAATAATCACGAAGCTTTTTGCTATCATTGACGATATCTGGATCACTTAGAAGCTCATTTAAGCGCTCATAACGATCTTCTATCGCTTGTAATCGATCAAACATATATGTTCACCTCTAGTATTATGAATTAACAAATTTTCTTTCAAATCTACCTTCATTAGTATAATGAATTCTGGTCGTTGGTGCTACCATTATTCATTACAAAGGTGGATTGTTATGACATTTACGACAAACCGGGTAATACGTATCATTCCCACCGATTTGAATTTGTTCACCTGTATACACAGGTTTTTTATTTTCATCGACCCGTAAATTCATGGTCGCTTTTTTATGGCAAAACCAACAAATTGTTTTCATTTCTTCAATTTTATCTGCATAAATGAGCATATAACGGCTACCTTCAAATAGCTCGTTTTGGAAATCATTTTTCAACCCAAAGCCCATTACTGGAATATTTAACTCGTCCACAATGCGTGTTAGTTGAAGCACATGTTCTTTTGATAAAAACTGGACTTCGTCGATGAGTACACAATAGAGCTTTTCTGGATGCGCTTTGACGATTTCATAAATATTTGTTTCTTTAAAAACAGCCTGCGCGGGGCGGCGTAAACCAATTCGGCTCGACACTATCCCAACTGCCTCACGCGTATCAATAGCAGATGTAAAAATAAGAACGGGTTTATTTTGTTCTTCATAGTTATGCGCTACTTTTAAAATTTCAATTGATTTTCCGCTGTTCATTGCACCATGTTTAAAAAATAACTGTGCCATTATGAGCCTCCTTTTCATACATGTTGATGTATCTAGTATTTTTCGTTCAGTATAAGTTATATAAATAAGGAGTTTGTATTTCCTAATCTACTAAAGAAAATGCCTGCCATACGTAATCGTTTGGCAGGCATTTTGACAATTATTTGTTAAGACCGTATTTTTTGTTGAAACGATCAACACGTCCGTCAGCAGACGCGAATTTTTGACGACCAGTGTAGAATGGGTGACACTCGTTGCAGAACTCGACAACGATTTTCTCTTTTACTGAACCAGTCTCAAAAGTGTTACCGCAAGAGCAAGTTACTGTTGCAGTTTTGTAATCTGGATGAATTCCTTGTTTCATATTCGTTTTCTCCTCTCGCCCTGAACCATCTGGAACAGAGTATTATCGAACTGCACCTTACATAGCCCGAATATGTTATTACAGTAGTTCCGTAATAAAAGCGTGAAAGCCAGCTACATATGTGCACGTTACATACTAGAGAATGATAACATATTTAAATATTTAATTGCAAGTGCTATTTCACAGATAAAATTAAATACGTAAAAATGTTATAGCAAGCCTTTTCCCTTTGTCGCCTTTTTCATATCTGCATCTAATTTTTCAAAAAACTCTTCGTTTGTTTTGCTGCCACGTAGTTTGCGTAAAAACTTCTCCGCAAAGTCTGGCGCATCGCTGAATGTTTTGCGGATCGCCCATAGCTTATCGAGTTGTTCTTGTGGAATCAGTAGCTCCTCTTTACGTGTACCCGAGCGACGAATATCAAGCGCTGGGAAGATACGGCGCTCTGCTAAGCTACGATCTAAGTGAAGCTCTAAGTTTCCTGTTCCTTTAAACTCTTCGTAAATGACCTCATCCATCCGGCTACCCGTATCAACAAGCGCTGTTGCTAAAATCGTTAAGCTACCACCTTCTTCGATGTTACGGGCTGAACCGAAGAAACGTTTTGGACGGTGGAATGCAGCTGGGTCAATCCCCCCTGATAATGTACGTCCACTTGGTGGAATGACTAGGTTATACGCACGTGCTAGACGTGTAATGGAATCCATTAAAATAATAACATCTCGTTTATGCTCTACTAGACGACGAGCACGCTCTAAAACGATTTCTGCTACTTTCACATGATTTTCTGGTACTTCATCGAATGTGGATGAAACGACATCCGCTTTGACAGAGCGCTCAATATCCGTTACCTCTTCTGGACGCTCATCAATTAATAACACAATCAATTCTGCTTCTGGATAGTTGGTTGTAATAGCGTTCGCTACCTCTTTTAGTAACGATGTTTTCCCTGCCTTTGGTGGGGCTACGATGAGACCACGTTGACCAAAACCGACAGGCGCAATTAAATCCATAATGCGTGTTGATAGTTTATTCCCTTCTGTTTCTAGCTTAATTTGACGATCTGGGTAAAGTGGAGTTAGTGCTGGGAAGTGAACACGCTCTTTTGCAACTTCTGGGTCTTCCCCGTTGACTGCTTGTACTTGAAGGAGGCCGTAATAACGTTCATTCTCTTTTGGTGGACGTACTTTCCCTGTTACCTTGTCCCCGTTACGCAAATCAAATCGGCGAATTTGCGAAGCTGAAATATAAATATCCTCTTTAGACGGTGAGTAGTTGATGGGACGAAGGAAACCAAAGCCTTCTTGCGACACAATTTCAAGGACACCTTCCATGAAGAAATAACCTTCTAATTCTGATTGTGCCTTTAAAATCGCATAAATCAATTCTTTTTTATTTAACTTACTATAATAAGAAATCTTAAATTCACGTGCTTGCGCATATAACTCTTTTAATGTCATATTTTCTAATTGCGCAATTGTAAGAGCCGACATAGCTTCTCTCCTAACTATATTTATTTTTCTTTTGGAATGTTCATAAAATGGGAGAACTTTTTAAAGAAGGGCCCGGCTAGAGATGCCGGGCAACATTGAAGTTATTTATTAAATGTTGGTTTTTTTTCGATACTGTGACGTCCCTCGATAAAACGTACTGTACCTGTTTTTGCACGCATAACAACAGAGTGTGTTAAAGCGTAAGAACCTTTATATTGAACACCTTTTAAAAGCTCGCTATCTGTTACAGCTGTTGCTGCAAAAATAGCATCATCACCTTTTACTAAGTCATCCATATAAAGTACTTTATCGACGTCAATCCCCATTGCTTTGCAACGTTCTAGTTGTTCTTCATCTTCAGGTACTAGCTTCGCTTGGAAGTCGCCACCTAAACATTTTAATGCTACGGCAGAAATAACACCTTCAGGGGCGCCACCCATACCGAACATAATATCAATGCCTGTTTCGTCAAATGCTGTATTAATCGCAGCACCAACATCACCGTCTTGAATAAATTTAATACGTGCACCTGCTTCACGAATTTCATCAACAATTACTTGGTGACGAGGACGATCTAATAATGTTGCAACGACATCTGAAATGTCTTTGTTTTTCGCCTTTGCTACTTGTAATAGATTATATGTGACCGATGCATTAATATCAATTTTACCAGCAGCCTCTGGACCAACTGCAATTTTCTCCATATACATATCCGGTGCATTTAATAAATTGCCGCGATCTGCAATGGCAAGTACTGTCATCGCACCATTTGTACCTTTTGCAACGATATTTGTCCCTTCAAGTGGATCCACTGCGATATCCACCTCTGGACCACCGTTGCGTAACCCTAATTCTTCCCCGATGTACAGCATCGGTGCTTCATCCATCTCACCTTCACCGATGACAACTGTTGCATGCATTGGAATTGTATCGAACATGTGACGCATCGCTGTTGTTGCAGCGTCATCTGCTTCATTTTTAAGTCCACGTCCCATCCATTTGGCTGAAGCAATCGCTGCTGCCTCTGTTACGCGAACAACTTCCATTGATAAACTACGTTCCATTATAAATTTGCCTCCTGTTTTCGGCTAGCTGAACAAAAAAAGATTGCTACATGCTCGCCTAAACCTTCACTTTCATTTCACTTTCATTGTAACATATTCGTCTAGCTCGTTTTATCTGATGTTAAAATTGTTTCACGACGAATATTCGCACCTAGTGTACAAAGCTTTTCAATTAAAGAGCTATAACCACGCTCAATATGATAAATATCGTGAATTTCCGTTTCTCCCTTGGCAAGCAGGCCAGCAAGTACTAATGCAGCACCTGCGCGTAAATCCGTTGCCGTTACGACCGAACCTTCTAATTGTGTTGGCCCTTCAACAATCGCCGTATTGCCTTCCACACGTGCTTTGGCACTCATCCGACGGAGTTCATCAATATGTTTAAAACGCGCTGTATAAATGGTATCCGTCACTTTCGATGCACCCACTGCTTGTGTCATTAAAACAGATAGTGGCTGTTGTACATCTGTTGGAAAACCAGGGTATACAAGTGTTTTCACATCGACAGCGTGCAATACGCCTTGCTTTGGTATAAAAACGCTTTCCTCGTCTTCTTCTATCACAACGCCCATTTCACGTAGCTTTGCAATGACAGAATCTAAGTGCAATGGAATCACATTATCAATTGTTACCCCGTCGCCAATCGCTGCTGCCATAATCATAAATGTGGCTGCTTCAATACGGTCTGGAATAATCGTATGCTTCGTACCATGCAATTCTTCTACGCCGTCAATCCGAATGACACTCGTACCAGCACCTTTAATTTTAGCCCCCATATTCGAGAGCAGGGTTGCTACATCAATAATTTCTGGCTCTTTTGCAGCATTTTCAATAATCGTCCGTCCTTTTGCAAGTACCGCTGCAAGCATAATATTAATCGTAGCCCCAACACTTGCTACGTCTAAATAAATTTTCGCCCCGCGTAACTCCTCCGCACGCAAATAAATCGCACCGTGCTCATTTGTTACTTTCGCACCTAACGCTTCAAATCCTTTAATATGTTGATCGATTGGGCGCGGCCCTAAAAAACAACCGCCTGGTAAGCCGACAACTGCTTTTTTAAAACGTCCTAACATAGCGCCCATTAAGTAATACGAAGCGCGAAGTTTTTTTACATTCCCATTAGGCAATGGCATCGCAATCATATTCGAAGGATCGATTGTCATCTTTCCGTCTTCAAATGTGACTTCGCCGCCAATTTCTTCAAGTAAAGCTTTTAACGTCCAAGCATCTGAAATTTCAGGAATCCCTCCAATAGTGACGGAAGAATTCGCCAAGATTGATGCTGGAATTAAAGCGACCGCACTATTTTTCGCACCGCTGACTTTGACTGTACCTTGTAGACGATGACCACCGTTAATTTTGTAAACATCCATACTAGCGTTTCTCCTTCATCACTTGGAAAGCTTATTTTTCTTATTATTGACCTTCACGCTTTGACCAATCCGCTAAAAATCCTTCAATTCCTTTGTCAGTTAATGGATGGTTAAATAATTGTTTTAATACCTTAAATGGTGTTGTTGAAATATGTGCACCAGCTAATGCCGCTTCTGTAATATGTTGTGGGTGGCGGATAGAGGCAGCGATAATTTCTGTTTTAATATCATGGATTGTAAAAATATCTGCAATTGTTGAAATTAATTCAACACCGTTTTGTCCGATATCATCCAGACGCCCTAAAAATGGTGATACATATGTTGCACCCGCGCGCGCAGCCATTAATGCTTGGTTCGCTGAAAAGATTAATGTAACATTTGTTTTGATGCCTTTTTCAGAGAAAAATTTACATGCTTTTAATCCTTCTGGTGTCATCGGTAATTTCACTGTAATGTTTGGGTGAATCGCTGCTAATTCTAAGCCTTCTTTCATCATGCCTTCCGCGTCTAATGAAATAACCTCACCACTAACTGACCCATCTACTAATTCAGCAATTTCTTTTAGACGATCGTGGAAATTCACACCTGGCTCTTTTGCTACCAAAGTAGGGTTTGTTGTCACACCTGATAAAATGCCCCAAGAATAGGCTTCTTTAATTTCTTCAAAGTTTGCTGTATCGATAAAGAATTTCATGTATTTATCCTCCTTGTACAAAGCTGCATAAATGTATTGTCATGATTAGAAAAACACAACTCGCGCTGAAATAGTGCGAGTTGCTATGTTTTCTTATGTGGATTTTCTTGATCACTTCTATTTTCATATCCACCAAGATAAGAGAAGGGCTGCGTATTAGACAAGGCTCCTCATCATAAAGCTCTTATATATTACGCTTTTTGAGAGCTACCAAATACACGCATTTTACCGATAACTGTTTCTTTAATCGCTTCACGTGCAGGTGCTAAATATTTACGTGGATCATACACTTTTTGATCATTGTTTAAAATGTCACGGATTACTTTTGTTGCCGCGATTTGATTTTCAGTGTTTACGTTGATTTTCGCTGTTCCTAAAGAAATTGCACGTTGAATTTGCTCATCTGGAATACCTGTACCACCATGTAATACTAAAGGCATACCTGTTTCGTTACCGATTTGTTCCATTTCAGCAAATCCTAGTTTTGGTTCGCCTTTGTATGGACCATGAACTGAACCAAGTGCTGGCGCTAAACAATCGATTGCTGTTTGCTCAACCATTGCCTTACATTCTGCTGGATCAGCATAGATGATACCGCCTGTTACACCATCTTCTTCCCCACCAACTGTACCTAATTCAGCTTCGACTGATACACCGTGAGCATGCGCATATTCTACTACTTCTTTTGTGATGTTTACATTTTCTTCAAATGAGTGGTGTGAAGCATCAATCATAACAGATGTGAAACCTGCATCGATGGCTTCTTTACATTTTTCGAAAGATGAACCGTGGTCTAAGTGGATGGCTACTGGAACTGTGATGTTATAGCTTTCGATTAATCCTTTTACCATGTGTACGACTGCTACAAAGCCGCCCATGTATTTTCCTGCACCTTCTGAAACACCTAAAATAACTGGTGAATTTTCTGCTTGCGCCGCTTGAAGGATTGCTTGTGTGAATTCTAAATTATTAATGTTGAATTGCCCTACTGCGTATTTCTCGGTTTTTGCTTTGATTAACATTTCTTTCATAGAAACTAATGCCATTATGGAAATCCTCCCTTAAGGATGCTAAATATTTTATATGAAAACATTCAATCCCATCATAACAAAAACCAACGCATCTGAAAAGCTTCAGATGCGTTGGTTTTCTGCACCGAAAGCACAGCGACAGGTGCAAAATTACTTCAATCCTAAAAGTATCTCAGACCGTTATGTTTTCTGCACCGAAAGCACAGCGACAGGTGCAAAATTATTTCAATCCCAAAAGTGTTTCAGACCGTTATGTTTTCTGCACCGAAAGCGAAGCGGCAGGTGCAAAATTATTTCAATCCAAAAAGTGTTTTAGGCTATTATGTTTTCTGTCGCAAAAACACATTAGCAATGTAGATAAAATAAGGAATTCATGCTCTCTACGCATGAATTCCCAATATAATTTCCATAAAACTACACACTTACTACATCCTTTACACTATTTAATACATCAAAAATATTAAATGGTTTTGTAAAGTACTTTGTCGCACCAAGTCGCATTGCCTCATCGATTAAATCTTGTTCCCCGTAAGCAGTCATCATCATCACCGAAATAGTTTCATTTTTAGCTTTGAGTTGTTGTAAAATTTCGATGCCATTCATACCCGGAATTTTCATATCTAGCAAAACGCAATCAATCGCTTCTTCATCGAAGATTTTCAATGCTTCCATCCCATTTTGCGCTAAATATGTCACGTACCCTTCTTTTTTAAATACTTCATTCAATAACAGTCGAATACCTGGTTGATCGTCAACGATTAGTATGTTTCGCATCATAAAATTCCCCTTATTACCATTTTTGTAATAAATTCTATAATAATATACAAATACCTTCTTATCCACTAAAATCATTTTCAAATTTTGCAATTCAGTTGCATCAAACTTATAATGGGGTGGAGGTGGAAATATGTCAAAAATTTTAACTACTCAAATGAGTGGCTTATTACAGCGTATTCAAACAAGCGAAGAAGAAGCAGTTGAAGAAACAGCACGTTTACTTGCGCAAGCTGGCATTGGACAAGGTCATGTATATTTCGCCTGTTTTGGTGAATTAAAGGCAATCGAACTGAATGCGGTGGCAAGTGTAGCGCCATTTACAAAAATTGTACCATGGACAGATGATGTGGTCGTAACAGAAGTAGACCGAGTCATTATTTTTACACGCAGTTGTCAAGATCCACAAGCACTTACGTTAGCCCAAAAATTGTACGATGCGTTTATTCCATTTGCCGCTGTGGCAAGTGAAGTGGTGAGTGCTGACAATCCGTTAAGCGAGCTTGCTTATACATATATTAGCCTGAAAGTTCGTGGCGGCATTTTACCACACCCAACAAAGCTAGGTGAGCGAATCGTCTTCCCGCATTTAATTGCCGCATTATTTATTTATGAAGCGATCAAAATGGCCTATGATGAAATGATTTCAGATGATGAAGAGTTAGAGGAGGATACACCGACTTCCCCCTTTGGTTAATAATCTGCTACTGCTCCTTCATGAGAGTGGTGGCTTTTTATTTTGCTCAAGCCCCCTTAGCAATAAAAAACTACCTCGCCCGATTGTAGCGAGGTAGTTCGTATCAAGTATTATTTACGATTCGCAAACGCTGCGCCAACAAACTCACGGAATAGTGGTTGTGGACGTTGTGGACGTGATACTAATTCTGGGTGGAATTGACCAGCGACGAAGAATTTCTTCTCTGGTAATTCAATAATTTCAACAAGCTTGTTATCAGGCGATACACCTGAGAAGACAAGACCTTCTGCTTCCATCGCTTCACGGAATTCGTTGTTGAACTCATAACGATGACGGTGACGCTCATAAACTAACTCTTCTCCGCCATAACAAGCACGTGCACGAGAACCTTCTTTTAGCTTACATGGATATAAACCAAGACGTAATGTACCACCTAAATCTACATCTTCTGATTGATCTGGTAAGAAGTCGATAATTGGGTAATTTGTTTCTTTATCAAGCTCTGTTGAATGTGCACCTTGTAAGCCAAGTACATTGCGTGCAAACTCAATTGTTGCCAGCTGCATCCCTAAACAAATACCAAAGAATGGAACGTCGTTTTCACGCGCAAATTTAATCGCTTCAATTTTCCCTTCGACACCACGATCACCGAAGCCACCTGGTACAAGAATACCGTCAGCTTGTCCTAACAGCTCCTGTGCATTTTCTGCTGTAATATGCTCTGCGTTTACCCAATCGATTTCGATATCTGAATCATATACATAGCCGGCATGCTTTAATGCTTCTGCTACTGAAATATAAGCATCTTGTAGCTCTACATATTTCCCAACTAGGGCAATACGTGTTTTATGCTGTAAATTTTTCACTTTGTGTACAAGCTCTTTCCAGTCAGACATATCTGCTTCTGGTGCTTGGATTCTAAAGTGATCAAGGACGATATCATCAAAGTCTTGTGCATGTAAGTTCAATGGCACTTCATATAAATGCTCTACGTCACGCGATTCAATGATTTCATGTGGTTGTACGTCACAGAATAACGCTAACTTGTCTTTCATATCTTGTGAAATCGCTTGTTCTGTACGGACAACGATAATGTTTGGCTGAATCCCAAGTGAACGTAACTCTTTTACGGAGTGTTGCGTCGGCTTTGTTTTCATTTCACCCGCTGCTTTAATATACGGGATTAATGTACAATGCACATACATAACATTATTATGACCAAGACTTGTTTTCATTTGACGGATCGCTTCTAGGAACGGTAATGATTCGATATCGCCTACAGTACCGCCTACTTCTGTAATCACGACATCGGCATTTGTTTCGCGACCAGCACGCTGGATGCGGTCTTTAATTTCGTTTGTAATATGAGGAATTACTTGCACCGTACCACCGTTGTAATCACCGCGACGCTCTTTTTGTAACACAGATTGATACACACGGCCAGATGTCACTGTTGAATGTTTCCCTAAGTTAATATCGATGAAACGCTCGTAGTGACCTAAGTCTAAATCAGCCTCTGCGCCATCGTCTGTAACGAACACTTCACCGTGTTGATAAGGGCTCATCGTACCTGGATCAATATTTAAATAAGGGTCGAACTTTTGAATTGTCACTTCAAGACCACGGTTTTTGAGTAAACGTCCTAAAGATGCTGCGACAATCCCTTTTCCGAGTGATGAAACAACCCCACCTGTTACGAAAATATACTTTGTCATGCTAAATTCCTCCTTGAAAATAAGAAAAGCTTAAACGTTTGGCACACCGCAAACAGTTGAAGCAATAAACTAAATGAAAACTTATATTTCGCTCGGCCATTGCAAGCGCTAATTATTAGAAAGACACATCTCGTCCCAAAGTAACCCGAAATGATGTCCGTTCTGATGCGGATATCCATGAAACTCATACTTTCCTATCCACAAATAAAAAACGCTCCTCCTGCTTGTTGCAGGGGGAGCGTATCAATCGTACGGTCAATCTCCTCTTTTAAGGAGCCCAAGTAAAAGATTATACGGAAGTGTAAAAGAAGTCAAGTACTTTTACATGGGACATTCCCTGAACAAATTTAGGTATCCCCTTGTTTGACATTACCTAAACACAAATGTAGACAAAGTCAAACTTTGACTTTGTCTACATTGCTTTCTATATCAAATCTTACACGATATGAGGAAAGAACGTGGCTTCCCGTGAGCGAGTTTACTTCTCGTCGTCTATAAACTCATCGAAATCGTCAGCTTCTTCTTCTTCCTCGTCTTCATCTTCGATAATGAATTCTTCTTCTTCTTCTGGAATTAGCTCTTCATCGATTTCTGCATCGATATCTTCAATATCTTCTTCTACAAAGTCGAGTGAATCATCTTCTTCGATCTCATCTTCTTCATCAACAAACTCATCGAAGTCTTCATCGAATGCGATATCATCTTCATCCAGTT
Source organism: Lysinibacillus sp. RU7 (assembly GCF_057837305.1). Taxonomy (NCBI): domain Bacteria; kingdom Bacillati; phylum Bacillota; class Bacilli; order Caryophanales; family Bacillaceae; genus Lysinibacillus; species Lysinibacillus sp. RU7. The sequence goes on from NZ_JBYQFK010000002.1 coordinate 195,949, forward strand.
CAAGGATTTCTTCTTCATCATCGAGTACCGCTTTTGATTTTTTCTTACGCACTTTTACTGTTGGTGCTGTTTCTTCTTCGATTGTCTCTACTTTATACCATTCGCGTAAACCCCAACCGCTCTCATGGTTTAATAAGAAACGGCCATCCACATTCATATCTGTATAAAATTGCACAAGACGAGCTTTAATCTCCTCATCTGAATAACCATTTAAATTTTGAATGGCTTTTACTAAATCATTAAATAAAATGGCTGATTTACCTTCTTCTAAAACTGCGTATGCTAAATCAATTAACGACTCTTCTGCTAATTGTTCTTTTGTCATTTCACGAAAGTTCAAATCGTGCACGTCCTTTCTTTGATTACATTACCTAAACATAATACCCATTATATACAAACTTAATAGTACTATGCTAGTTTCATTTGTTGTTTTTTATTTTCTGACATTCTTTGATGCCTACGTAAAATAAGAAAGCAGACAAAATTAGCAGTGGAATCGACGCTAATTGCTCATTATACAAAAAGAAGGTGGCGACCAAACAACCAAGTATTATGATATATCTCATATATTGCATCATCTGTGCCGCCTCCTTGCTGTCTTTAAAGCTAGTATACAAAATTAGCGAGAAATCGTCGTGTAAAAGAAAACGCGTAACTAGCCCATTATGGAGAAGAAGTCGTTAAGCGAGCATTTTTCTAATCAAAATAGAATTTTTTGTAAAAATAAATTATACATTTCGGGTAAGTTTACATATTTCGACGATATTGCCCGCCCACTTCATAAAGCGCTTGTGTAATTTGACCAAGACTCGCTACTTTCACAGTCTCCATTAGCTCCGCGAAAATATTGCCACCCGTAACCGCTGCTTGTTTTAAACGGTTAAGCGCTTGGTCAATCTGTGCTACATTGCGCTCTTGAAATGCATGTAAATTCAAAATTTGTGTATCTTTTTCTGCTTTTGATGCACGGGCAATTTCCATTGAATCAATCGCCTCATCGGAAGGTGGATTTGGATTTAAGTACGTATTTACGCCAATAATCGGCAGTTCGCCTGAATGTTTTAAGTGCTCGTAGTACATCGATTCTTCCTGGATTTTACCACGCTGATATTGCGTTTCCATCGCACCAAGTACCCCACCGCGATCATTCATCCGATCAAACTCAGCAAGCACTGCCTCCTCTACTAAATCCGTTAACTCCTCCATAATGAAAGCCCCTTGCAATGGATTTTCATTTTTCGATAAGCCATGCTCTTTTGTAATAATCATTTGAATGGCCATCGCACGACGTACCGACTCTTCTGTTGGTGTCGTAATCGCTTCATCATATGCATTTGTGTGTAGCGAGTTACAGTTATCTTGTAGTGCCATTAATGCTTGTAGTGTTGTACGAATATCGTTAAAGTCGATTTCTTGTGCATGTAAGCTTCGACCGGATGTTTGCACGTGATACTTCAGCTTTTGCGAGCGCTCATTAGCACCGTATTTATCTCGCATTGTAACGGCCCAAATGCGACGTGCGACACGACCGATGACTGTATATTCTGGATCTAGCCCGTTTGAGAAGAAGAACGATAAGTTCGGTGCAAAATCATCGATATGCATACCACGACTTAAATAATACTCTACATACGTAAAGCCATTTGCAAGAGTAAAGGCTAGCTGCGAAATCGGGTTGGCGCCAGCTTCCGCAATATGATAGCCAGAAATGGATACAGAATAGTAGTTACGCACTTTATGGTCGATAAAGTACTGCTGAATATCGCCCATCATACGTAGTGCAAATTCTGTGCTGAAAATACATGTATTTTGCCCTTGATCCTCTTTTAAAATATCGGCCTGTACTGTCCCACGCACGACTTGTAGCGTCGCTTCACGTGTTTCTGTAAACTCTTCTATCGTTAATGTGCGACCGAGCTCTTGCTCACGCTTTTTCACCTGCTGATCAATCGCTGTATTCATAAACATTGCTAAAATAATTGGTGCTGGACCGTTAATCGTCATTGATACCGATGTACTCGGTGCACATAGATCAAAGCCATTATACAACTTTTTCATATCATCTAATGTACATACATTTACACCCGATTCGCCAATCTTCCCGTAAATATCAGGACGAATATGTGGGTCCTCTCCGTAAAGAGTAACCGAGTCAAAGGCCGTCGATAAACGTTTTGCGTCATCATCCTTCGATAAATAGTGGAAGCGTTTATTCGTACGCTCCGGTGTTCCTTCACCCGCAAATTGACGCTTCGGATCTTCCCCTTCACGCTTGAACGGGAATACTCCTGCTGTATATGGGAATGAACCCGGTACGTTTTCAGCATATACCCAGCGTAAAATCTCACCGTAGTCTTTATATTTTGGCAATGCGACTTTCGGAATTTTTGTGCCTGATAATGACTTTGTTTTCAAAATCGTGCGAATTTCTTTATCACGAACCTTTGTGACAAGCTCATCACCGGCATACGCTTCTTTTAATGCTTGCCAGTTACTTAAAATCGTTTTCGATTCCTTTGTTAATTCGTCACGAACACCTGTAATAAGCGAATTTAACGAAGCAATTAGTGCTTCCTCTGTCGTAGGTAATTGCTTTAACGTACCTTCTAATTGATACAGCCTACGTGCTAGTTCTACCTGCTCTGCTGCCTTTTTATGATAACCGCGCACCGTATCTGTAATTTCACGTAAATAGTAACGACGTTCATTCGGAATAATGACATCTTGCTTTTGTGTTTTTACCGATTGTTCGTATGATGTATGCCAATTGTAATCAAATTTTTCATTGATTAAACGTACAAGCGCTGCAAATAGCGAGTTTGTACCTTTGTCATTGAATTGAGAGGCAATTGTACCGTATACCGGCATGTCATCTAAATCTGTCGTCCACGCTTCACGTGAACGTTGCATTTGTTTTTGTACTTGGCGTAGCGCATCTTCAGAACCTTTACGCTCAAACTTATTGATCGCAATAATATTTGCATAATCAATCATATCTATTTTTTCAAGCTGCGTCGGTGCACCAAACTCACTTGTCATCACATACATAGATAGATCCGTATACTTTGTAATTTCAGCGTCCCCTTGCCCGATACCACTCGTTTCCACGATGATTAAATCATAGCCTGCCGCTTTTACGACATCGAGCACATCGCCAATTGACGCAGATAACTCTGTACGCGATCCACGTGTTGCTAAGCTACGCATATATACACGCTTGTTGAAAATTGCATTCATACGAATACGGTCACCAAGTAAAGCGCCACCTGTTTTTTGCTTTGTCGGATCGACCGAAAGAATGGCCACTTTCTTATCAGGGAACTCTTGTAAAAATCGACGAATTAATTCATCTGTTAAGCTTGATTTTCCTGCGCCGCCCGTTCCTGTAATCCCTAGAACAGGTGTATGTTTCGAGTTCGCACGTGCCACTTGCAGTAATGGTGCGACATCTTCTCCCCCTATTTCAGCTGCTGTAATCAAATTAGCTAAAATTTCAGGTGTATCCGTCGAAAGCTTTTCCAGTTTTTCTAGATAGTCGCCTGCTAATGTAGAGAAGTCTGCCCCTTTTATTTTTTCATTAATCATGCCTTGTAAACCGAGGCGACGGCCATCTTCTGGTGAGAAAATACCGCTAATCCCGTACTCATGCAATTCTTTAATTTCGCGAGGTAAGATTACACCCCCACCGCCGCCGTAAATTTTAATATGTGGTGCCCCTTTTTCACGTAGTAAATCGTACATATATTTGAAGTACTCCATATGCCCACCTTGATAGCTGGATACGGCAATTCCTTGTGCATCTTCTTGAATAGCTGCATTGACTACCTCTTCTACTGAACGATTGTGTCCTAAGTGAATAACTTCTGCGCCACTTGCCTGTAAAATGCGGCGAATAATATTCACGGATACATCATGTCCGTCAAATAAACTGGATGCTGTCACAAAACGTACGTGATGTGTAGGTTTATATATTTGCACTTTGTTTTCAACTGTCATCTCCGCTTTTGTCTCTACTTGTGTTGTCATATTGAACTCCCCTTTGCTTTGTAAAATATCCCTTTGTTGATTCGCTCAGCACCCCTACTGAGCATGAAGATGAAGGTAAATAACACCGTCAATTGCCACATAATGTATGCAATTAACGGTGTTACCTTTAACTTCTAAAATGCAAAACGCCGTTTAAAAACAAATTCGTTTGCAGTTCAATATATTCTTCAATTGTGTAATGGTGTTTCATGGCCCATTTTCGGAATGCCCAAGACTGTCCCTGAACGGCTAAGTGATTCGCTGCAAGAAACAGCTCTTTTTCGTTCAGATTTAGGACGCCATTCTCTACACAATCCGCTATCATTTTTTGAAAAATCGCGACCATTTCAAGCTCTTTACTTAAAACATATTGCATCGCTTCTTTTGGCAAAGATTTTGTTTCTTGATACATGATTGTAAATTCATCCAGCATGTTATCAATAAGAAGAAAATATTGGCGAATCGCTTCTTTCAGAGACTCAATGGTCCCTGGTTTGGTCGGAAAGTGAGAAAGACGATCGATTACTTCATTAAAAATACTATCACATACTAAATACAGTACATCTTCCTTCGTGCGAATATATTCATACAGTGTACCGATACTAAATCCTGCAGCTTTGGCAATCTCTCTTGTTGTCGCACGATGAAAGCCTTTTTCGCGAAATAAATTAACACCTGCTCGGATAATTTGTTTACGACGAATCTCAATGAGGCTTTCATCTTTGACAGATGTTTCAACACGAATCTTATCTGTCATGCACTACTTTGTCAGCATACGCGAAATTACAAGGCGTTGAATTTCTTGTGTACCTTCGTAAATTTGCGTAATTTTTGCATCACGCATAAAGCGCTCTACCGGATAGTCTTTTGTATAGCCGTAACCACCGAAAATTTGTACAGCTTCTGTTGTGACACTCATCGCTGTATCCCCTGCCATTAATTTTGCCATCGCAGAAGCTTTTCCGTATGGAAGGTCATTCGATTCTAACCAAGCTGCTTGATAAGTTAGTAAACGTGACGCTTCTGTTGCTGTTGCCATATCTGCAAGTTTGAATGATACCCCTTGATTTGCTGCAATTGGCTTACCAAACTGTACACGCTCTTTTGCATATTCAACCGCTGCATCTAGAGCACCTTGTGCAATGCCAACTGCTTGTGCGGCAATCCCGTTACGACCACCGTCTAATGTTTTCATCGCAATCACGAAACCTTCTCCTTCTTCCCCAAGAAGGTTTTCTTTTGGTACACGACAGTTTTCAAACATAATTTCTGTCGTTGGGGATGAACGAATCCCTAGCTTCGATTCTTTCTTCCCAACAGAGAAACCTGGGAAATCAGCTTCTACGATAAATGCTGATGTACCTCTATGCTTAGATTCTGGATCTGTTACCGCAAATACAACATAAATATCTGCAATCCCACCATTTGTAATGAAGATTTTTGAACCGTTTAATACGTAATCATCGCCGTCTTTTACAGCGTATGTTTTCATCCCACCAGCATCAGAGCCTGAATTTGGCTCTGTTAAGCCGTACGCACCAATTTTTGTACCTTCTGCCATTGGACGAAGGTATTTTTGCTTTTGCTCCTCGTTACCGAATTTATAGATCGGCCAGCCTGCAAGAGACGTATGCGCTGATAATGTTACCCCTGTCGATGCACATACACGCGAAAGTTCTTCTACTGCGATACAATATGCTAAGTAGTCAAAGCCTGCACCACCGTATTCTTCTGGCCACGGAATCCCTGTTAAGCCTAGCTCCGCCATTTTATCAAAAATAGCACGGTCGAATGTTTCATTTTCATCACGTTCTGCTGCTGTTGGTGCTACTTCATTTACTGCAAAGTCGCGAATCATTTCACGTAATTGTTCGTGTTCTTCTGTTAATTGAAAGTTCATTCTCCAAATCCCCTTTTTGTTAAAATGAATTGTATAATAGTAAGGTCTTACAAGCCTTTGACTAACTCATCAAATGCTTACTAATCACAATGCGTTGAATTTCCGATGTACCTTCGTAAATTTCCATCACTTTCGCATCACGGAAATAACGTTCTACTGGATAATCTTTCGTGTAGCCATAGCCACCGAAAATTTGCACAGCTTCTATTGCTACATCCATCGCTGTTTTAGAAGCAAATAATTTAGCCATCGACGCTTCCTTGCCACATGGCAGACCTTTTGAACGAAGATCGGCTGCACGGTATACGAGTAAACGTGCTGCTTCAACCGCTGTTGCCATATCGGCTAATTTAAATCCTACCCCTTGATTTGCAACGATTGGCTTACCGAATTGTACACGCTCTTTTGCATAATTTGTTGCGGCTTCGAGTGCAGCTTCTGCTGTCCCTAATGCTTGTGCCGCAATACCGATCCGTCCAATATCTAAATTCGCCATTGCAATCTTAAATCCTTCTCCCTCAACGCCAAGCAAGTTTTCAGCTGGTACAATCATATTTTCAAACGTTAGCTGTACTGTACGCGAACCGTGAAGCCCCATTTTATGCTCATCTTTACCGATGATTAATCCAGGTGTTCCCTTTTCCACGATAAATGCAGACACACCGCGTGTTCCTTGCTCTGGATTTGTCGACGCAAACACAATGTATACATCAGCCTCGCCACCATTTGTAATGAATACTTTCGAACCGTTAATGACGTAGTTGTTGCCGTCTTTTACAGCACGTGTTTTTAACGATCCTGCATCACTACCTGCACTTGGCTCGGTTAAACAAAATGCACCTAAATATTCACCGCTCGCTAATTTTGGTACGTACTTTTGCTTTTGCACATCGTTACCAAAATATAGAATCGGGTTTGTTCCAACTGATGTATGTACAGAAAGTATCACCCCTACTACTGCACTGACTTTAGATAACTCATGAATGGCAATAATATAGGAAGTGAAATCCATCTCTGACCCGCCAAGACTTTCTGGTGCAGTTGTGCCCATTAAGCCAAGCTCACCCATTTTCTTTAAAATGTCACGGGGAAACTCTCCCTGTTCCATACGCTCAACAAATGGTTCAATTTCCGTTTGCGCAAAATCCCGTACCATTTGACGAATCATATCTTGTTCTTCTGTAAAACGTAGTTCCATGATGTGCACCCCTTATTCGTAAACGTAGAAACCTCGACCTGATTTTTTCCCTAACCAACCTGCTGCCACATATTTACGTAGTAATGGACATGGGCGGTATTTCGAATCGCCAAGCCCTTCGTGTAAAATCTCCATAATATAAAGACATGTGTCTAAGCCAATAAAATCAGCGAGCGTTAACGGTCCCATCGGATGATTCATACCGAGCTTCATGACATCATCAATGGCCTCTTTCGTTGCAACGCCTTCATACAGTGCATAAATTGCTTCGTTAATCATCGGAAGTAAAATACGGTTCGCAACGAAGCCTGGGAAGTCGTTTACTTCAACTGGTGTTTTATCCAGCTTGTATGTCATTTCTTCCACCGCTTGATAGACTTCATCTGCCGTTGCTAAACCACGAATGATTTCCACTAGCTTCATGACCGGTACCGGATTCATAAAGTGCATACCAATGACTTTTTCTGGACGTTTTGTGACTGCTGCAAGTTCGGTAATTGGTAAGCTCGATGTATTCGTAGCTAAAATCGCTTGCTGTGGTGCAATCTCATCTAGTTGCTTAAAAATAGATCGCTTGATTTCCATGTTTTCAACCGCTGCTTCAATCACAATGTCGACATCTGCTGCATCCTGTAAATCCACTGACATCGTGATGCGATTTAAAATCGCTTGTTTTTCTTCTTCTGTTTTACGACCTTTTTCTACATCGCGTGATAAGTTCTTTGTGATAATCCCTAAACCACGCTCGAAAAATTCTCTTTTTATATCATTCAGTTTTACATCAAAGCCAGCCTGTGCACATACTTGTGCAATACCTGATCCCATTTGCCCTGCACCGATAACCATTACCTTTTGAATTGCCATTGTTATTCATCCCCTTTGACTTCAATCATGACTGCATCTCCTTGACCGCCACCTGAGCAAATTGCTGCAATGCCGATCCCGCCGCCACGACGTTTTAATTCATACGCTAATGTTAAAATGATCCGCGCTCCACTTGCCCCGATTGGGTGTCCAAGTGCGACTGCCCCACCGTTTACATTTACTTTCTCTTCTGTAAGCCCTGCAATTTGATTACTTACGAGTGCAACTGCTGCAAATGCTTCGTTGATTTCAACTAAATCAATGTCATCTACCGTTTTGTCTGTTTTCTTTAATAGCGCATTAATAACTAATCCCGGTGTTTGTGGGAAATTTTTTGGCTCTACTGCAACCTCTGCATGTGCCAAAATCGTTGCAAGTGGTGTGCGTCCTTCTTTTTGAGCACGTTCTTCGCTCATGAGTACAACTGCACAAGCACCATCATTGATTCCTGGTGCATTCCCCGCTGTAATCGTACCATCTTTCACAAATGCCGGACGTAGCTTTCCGAGCGTTTCCATAGAAGTGTCTGGTCGAATCGATTCATCTGCACTAACAACAATCGGCTCACCTTTGCGCTGTGGAATTTCCACTGGCACGATTTCTTCCGCAAACTTCTCACGTGAAGCTTCCGCTAACTGATGACTCCGTGCAGCCCATTTGTCTTGCTGCTCACGTGTCAATTCGAATTCATCTGCCGTAGCATTTCCGTAAATACCCATATGCGGATTTTTCGGGTCAAACGCACAAGAAAGTCCGTCATATACCATACCATCCACTACACTTGCATCCCCCATACGGAAGCCAAAGCGACCTTTTGGTAAATAGTACGGTGCGTTAGACATCGATTCCATTCCACCAGCTACAATGACTTCCTCTTCTCCTAAACGAATCAGCTGATCTCCTAATGTAATACTGCGCATGCCGGAAGCACAAACTTTGTTAATCGTTTCCGTTTTCACATGCCAAGGAATATTTGCTTTAGCTGCCGCTTGTCTTGACGGAATTTGCCCCTGACCTGCTTGCAACACCGTTCCAATAATGACTTCTCCCACGTCATTCGGATGAATATTTGCTTTTTCCATCGCCGCTTTAATGGCAATACCACCTAAGTCACTTGCTTGTAAGTTTGCGAATGCGCCACCAAATTTGCCAAATGGCGTACGTGCACCGTCTAAAATAACTGTTTTATTCAATCTTCAACACCCCTTTGTTTAGATTGCGTTTATGTATTTGTTTCGCTATCGACTGAACGCTCGCTCAGTTTAACTGCAAAAAAATAACAAAAACTATTTGTATAAAATATACTAAATAATTAGAACATTTTCAAATACATTTTTTAAATTTTTTAAATTTAATAATTTTTGATACTTAATACTTGGATAATTTTGCTATATTCATTGTATGATAGCTGTAGGAGGGATAGACGTGAATTTAAAACGTAGCATTATATTGATGGCATGTTGCCTTTTTTTATGTAGTTTTACACTACCTGCGAGTGCAAAGACAGAAATTGCTTTTAACGAGCAGTGGAGTCGCACACTTGATTATAGCTTATACACAGCGCTGTCCACATCGACAGGTGATGTATTAACCATTAGCTATACAGCAGATGAAGAACAATTGCTTTTTGATTTTTATAAGTTACATCGTGATAGCGGGAAAATTCAAAAGAAACTTTTACTAAAGAGCGGTTATGTATTCCCGTTTAAGTCGGAAGATGGACAAGCCTATTTAATGTTTTATGATACAGAGCTGATGAGTCTAGTATTGTATGATGAAAACTTAAATATTGTGTGGTCACTTCAAGCTGAAAATTACCTGATGTATTTGGAGCAGGCGAGATATTGGGACATAATCGATGGGCAATTTTACTTTTATGATGGAATCAACCTTGTACCGATGCTTGGATTTAATTTAGTTGGAGAAGAATTAGTATTTCCTGCAATTATGTACGAGCGCCCTACATTAACACCGTGCGCCGGTGAAGATTTCTGTCCAGAGTTAGCTACTGTTGATGTAGATATTAAAGATCCAGTACGTAATATTAATCAAACTGTAACGCTGGAGCCTCATTTCCCAAAAGATCACATCGTCAATTTCGTTTCAGTATTCGTTTATAATTGGGAACGTTATTTTGATGCGAGTTCTTATGACAAAGTGGATTTTAGTCAACCAGATCGCTATATGATGTATATTAATTCCGTTCATAAAACAGATGATACACAGATGACACACCGTTTTATCGAATTTAATGCCCAAGGACAAATCGTGAAGGAAATGGAATTTGGAAAAGATGAGCTCTATTATGATTTCTTCTCAACAGGAAATCGCTTTGCTTTTTCCTATGATGATCAATATTTGCTACTGAATTTAGATACGATGCAACTATCTACGACAACGCTCGATAGTGACATCGCTTATTCGTCTGATTACGAATATCCAACTTATTTGATGACGGATCAATCTTTTTATTTATTTGATGAAGGGTATGCACTAGGTAAACAATTTGCTCGCCAGCACAACGAACAAGATTTATTGACACTGTTAAATGACTACGTATTGTTGCATAGCTTTAATAAATCAGTATCCACGGTAGCTTATAATCCGAAAACTGCGCAAATCGTTGGTCACTTAAAACAGGCGATTCATTTTCTTGATGTCGTCGAAACAGGAAACATTTTAGCGCATAGCTCTAACGCAAAGGATTATTCTTATACGCTAACAATGATACATCCCTCTACATTACAAGCATATGAGAACAACAAAACATGGACGATCACGTTTAGCCAACCCATTGACCCCCGCTCACTGAACGAGAATACGGTGTATGTTGTCAATGCAGCAGGTGAACGAGTGAACGGTTTAACCTTTTCAAGTGAAGGAAAAAAAGTATTTGTACATGCCCCAGATCAAGGCTATACATCTGGTGAGATTTATACACTTGTAATAACAGATGCGCTTAAATCTACTAATGGACGGACTGTAACAAGCGGGAGAACGATCACATTTTCGGTTAAATAGATGGTTTGTCTATTAATCACTCGGGTTTGTCTATTAACTACTTAAGTTTGTCTATTATCTTAGCTAAAATGAAAAAAGCATCTACTCATACGATTTCTCGTACGAGTAGATGCTTTTCATTATTTTTGTGTATCCACACCTTCTGCGATTGCAATAGCTTCTTCTACTGCATATACCTCAGATTGTACTGGCTCTTCTGTTTTTTCTTCAGTTGTTTCTGGAACTTCAACTTCTACTACGCCTGCATCTGTTTCTTCGATGATGTCTTCAACTGTTTCTTCTTTCGCAGCTTCACCATCACCAAATACAGCACGCACTAATAGCTCAGCAATGTCGAATGTACCGACTTTGTCTTCTACTTCTTTTGCTTTCGTACCATCTTGTAACATCGTTAAGCAGTACGGACAGCCTGAAGAAATAACGGAAGCTTCTGTTGCCAGTGCTTGTTCTGTACGGGCAACGTTAATACGATTCCCAACGTGCTCTTCCATCCACATTAAACCACCACCAGCGCCACAGCACATACCTGTTTCGCGGTTACGCTCCATCTCAACAAGCTCCACACCTGGAATCCCTTTTAAAATTTCACGTGGTGGATCGTATACATCATTGTAACGACCTAAGTAACATGAATCATGGAATACAATTGTTTCTTCTACACGATGATTCATCGTTAAACGACCTTGTTTAATTAAGTCATACAGCAGCTCTGTATGGTGATATACTTCACCTGACCAACCGAAATCCTGATACTCATTTTTGAAAATATTGTATGCGTGCGGATCGATTGTCACAATTTTTGTTACTTCATTTTTCTCAAACTCTTCAATATTCCCTGTCGCTAGCTCTTGGAATAAGAACTCATTTCCAAGACGACGTGGTGTATCGCCCGAGTTTTTCTCTTTATTACCTAAAATAGCAAACTTAACGCCTGCTTCGTTCAGTAAACGCGCAAAGGATAAGGCAATTTTTTGTGAGCGATTGTCGAATGCCCCCATCGAACCAACCCAGAATAAATACTCGAAACCTTCTCCAGATTTCTTCGCCTCTTTCACAGTTGGAATGTGAATCGACTCATCTAACTCGCGCCAGTTTTCTTTTTCTTTACGGTTTAAGCCCCATGGATTACCTTGACGCTCGATATTTGTCATCGCGCGTTGTGCATCTGGGTTTACTTTTCCTTCTGTCATCGTTAAATAACGGCGAAGGTCGATAATTTTATCTACGTGCTCATTCATGACTGGACATTGATCTTCACAGTTACGACAAGTTGTACAAGCCCAGATTTCTTCTTCTGTAATGACACCACCGATTAACGCGCGGTCATACACGGACTCTAATGTACCGCCTGACGCCGCAGCCATCGCTAATTGGTTTCCTTGTGTATTATTAAAGAATTGGAATGGTACCCAAGGCTTTTGTTTTGTGACGACTGCCCCTGTGAAAGTTAAATGGTCACGTAATTTCACAAGTAAGTCCATCGGTGATAACATTTTTCCTGTACCTGTTGCTGGACACATATTCGTACAACGACCACACTCTACACAAGCATATAAATCAAGTAATTGCTTTTGCGTGAAGTCTTGAATTTTCCCAACACCAAGTGCTGGCATATCTGCCTCGTCTTCTGCTTCTTCCAGTGCCGCGAAGTCAATTGGACGTAGTGTCCCTTTACGCTCTAAGCGGTTCACCCCAACGTTTACGATACTCGTAATTAAGTGGAAGTGTTTGCCTTGTGGTACATAGACTAAGAATGTTAATAAGATAACTAAGTGCACCCACCACATAACATAAAATACAGCAGCCGCTACTGTTGGTGAAATCCATTGGAATGCCCAAGCAATACTGGATGCGACTGGCTCATAGCCGTTAAAGCTATGGTCATGCCAAATTAAACTCATACCGTTACCGATTAATGTTGATGTCATTAATCCACCGATAAAAATCAGTACTAAACCATTTTTCCAACCGCGCTTTAAGCGGACGAGCTTTTCAATATAACGACGGTAAAATGCGCCAAATACAGCAACTAAAATAACGACCGCCACAATTTCTTGGAAGAACGTAAAGAACCCGTAAAGCCCACCTAATGGTAAATGCGAGCCAGGTGCTAGCCCTTTCCAAATTAAATCAATCGCGCCGAACTGGACCATTAAGAAGCCATAGAAAAATAGAACGTGGATTAACCCCATCTTCTTGTCTTTTAATAGCTTCGATTGACCGAATACTTTTTCGACTAAATCACTAATACGTTCGCTCAATTTCTGTTCGAACTCTTCTTTTCTCCCTAACTGAATAAACTGATAGCGTGTTTTTAATAAGTATGCAAATAACCCTAACGCATACAAAATAACCGCAATTGTAGCTACCCAGTTCACAATCAATAGTGTATTATTCACTACAAATCCCCCCTAAGCAAGTCACACTAAGATGATTACTCCCCTTCTACTGATCCATCATCTCCATCATAACTTACTATAAATAAATTATATTTCCATATTAATACTATTAGTATTATTGTAGATATGAATGAGCATTCAGTCAACAGTTTTTCATCACAAACGTCAGAAAATTTTGTATATATTAATTTCACAATTTCATTCTTATTAGAGAAATTCTATACCTTTTCGAGAATATCCTGCCGCCTTTTATAAAAATCCTTATTTTTTTAAAAAATACACATTAAAAAACCCTCTCAAAATGCATTGAGAGGGGAATTACTATTTATTTAAAAACATCGCCACTACGAATGTATTCTACATCCGAAATCTTTAAGCGGAAGTTCACGACACGTGCTGCAGCAAATAAATAATCCGATAAACGGTTTAAATATTTTTGCACAACCGGTGATACATCCTCGACTTCGCGCATTAATGTGACCGTTTGACGTTCTGCACGGCGCGCAATGGTTCTTGCCATGTGAAGCGTTGCTGCTGCTGGAGCACCACCTGGTAAAATAAAGCGCTTCAGAGCAGGCGCCTCTTCTGAAAGCTTATCAATCCGCTTTTCCATGACTTCGATTGGTGCTTCTGTTAGCTTATACACGCGATTTTTCATCACATTGGCTAAATCGCCGCCGCCATCAAATAACTCATGCTGAATCGCCTCAAGATCTGCTAAAATATCGGCAAAAATCCCTTTATCTAACTCTGATACAGCTTTGCCAATGACGGAATTTAACTCATCAATCGTCCCGTAGGCTTCAACTCGTGCGTGATCTTTATCTACACGCCCGCCGATAATACTTGTTTTTCCTGTATCACCTGTTTTTGTGTAAAGCTTCATCCCCATCACCCATTTCTTTAAATTTTGGATTGCTTATATCGTTGAATAGCAGCGACTGTTGTTTCAAAAACGCCCCGCCCGATTAGCTTCCCAACATCGGTAATCGGGCCTGCATAAGGCATTTCTTCACCGTATTGGGTAGCAGCAATTAACAAACTATCTGTAGATGTTCCTGTTGCTACTGTATTCGTTTGTGCATCACGAATATCCTCTTCCGCAAGCGCTTTTGTTTTTGCTTCCGTCGCTGTAATCATCGCTTGGTAAAATGCCTCATCTGATAACTTTCCATTCACAATGACCCATGTATTAATCGTGCCAATATACGGTTTGTATTCCTGTTCATACGTGCGCGTTGCATCCACTGCATTGCCTACACCTGCCGTTACAGCCACAATGACGCTAAAGCGGTCATTGCTAAATACGCGCGTCACGGCAAGATTCGCCTCAACAGCCGTTAACATGACAACAGTATTCGTTAATGAAAAGCCTTGCTCCTTCAAAAATTGGTTGGTTTCTTCTTTTACATCATTAATATTATAGTACGGTGATACAGATCGGTTTAGAAAGGTGTTATACCATCCCATCCCTGCATTATGCACCGCAGAGGAAATGACTTTTAACGGAAATTCTGTCTGTAGCTGCACATAGTCCTGCGTAATCGTTAATTGCTCTAGTGAGACAACAGGCTGATGTTGACTGATTTGGTCTGGCATCATCGTAATTTGCGGTTTCGGCATTTCTGGGTGTGCATATGTCGATACCTTTGCCTGATACACATCTGCAATTTGCTCTTGTAGCACAACTTCATGTGGTGCCCCGTACGCCCTTACTTGCCCGTTTTCCATCAATAATAGCTCATCGCAGTAAAGTGATGCTAAATTAATGTCATGAAATACGGACACAACCGTTAATCCACATTCTGTCGCTTCTTTTCGAATCATATCTAAAATTTGCTTTTGGTGTGCAATATCTAAATGATTCGTCGGTTCATCTAATAATAACACTTTGGAGCATTGCGCCAGCGCCTGTGCAATAAAAACGCGCTGCTGCTCCCCCCCAGATAAAAACTCCATCATCGTGTCACGGTATTTTTGTACGCCCGTTTGTACCATCGCATTTTCTACTGCTTCTTCATCTTCTTTCGACCAATTTGCGAAAAAACCCTTCTGATGTGGATAACGTCCTAATGAGACGGCATCATAAACGGAATTCGAAAAGGCATTGGCATGTAGTTGTGGTAAGACGGCCATTTGTTTCGCGAGCGCTTTAGCACTGTAACTTTTCATCGGTTTGCCTTCTATATAAACATTCCCTGCTGTTGGTTCAATAATGCCACTAACGAGTTTTAACAGTGTAGATTTCCCACTCCCGTTTGGCCCTAAAATACCAAGTACCTTCCCTTGCTCTACCTCAAATGATACGTTTTGGACGATTGACACATGTCCGTATCCACCTGAAATTTGTTCCACTTTCAACATTTATGCTACCCGTCCTTTACGTTGCTTAAAGAAAATATAGGCAAATACTGGTGCACCGATAAATGATGTAATGACCCCAATTGGTAATTCTGTCGGTGCAATAATGGTCCGTGATACAAGATCGCAAATGACAAGTAAACTTGCGCCATTTAAAAATGAAATTAGAAGCAAATGACGATGGTCTGCCCCTAAAATCATCCGTACCATATGCGGGACAACTAGTCCGACAAAACCAATCGTGCCGGATACAGCTACAGCAGCACCCGTTAACATCGAGCCACCGATCAAAATAATATACTTGCTTCGTTTGACATCGACCCCTAAATATTTCGCCCGTTCTTCGCCATAAATCATCGCATTTAACTCGCGGCGATTAAACCAAAGAATAATGGTGCCTATGATGACAAACGGTAAAATCATTTTGACATATGGCCAGCCGCGCATGGACACACTCCCTAACAGCCAACCCATAATCGAACGAAGCTCTTCGCCCGTAAGTGCAATCATGAGCGAAATACAGGAGCCTAAAAACGAACTAAATATAATCCCTGTTAAAATTAATGTCTCCATTTTCATTGTTCGGTCTACTACTCGTGCAAAGCCTAGAACAATTAAAAGTGTCACTAAAGCGCCTGCCATACTAAAAACAGGCAATGTAAACAGGCCAAATACCGGAATGGAGACACTAAAGAACAATGTAAAAACAGCACCTACTGATGCACCAGATGAAATCCCAAGTGTATATGGATCAGCAAGCGGATTTTTGAGCAAGCCTTGAAACGCCGCACCGGCAATTGCCAGTGAGGCGCCGACTAATGCAGCTAGTATGACGCGCGGCATTCGAATATGCCATAAAATACTATAAGCGGTTGGATTGGCTTCCACATCCCACAATGTAGAAAGTGGAACAGATACCGAACCAATCGATATCCCACACCATATACTCACTAGTAAAATAGCGATAGAAAGTACATAAGCCGCTATGTATTTTTTAGTCATTAAAGACCTCTGGATAAATTGCTTTTGCGATCGATTCAACACCATCTGCAATACGTGGACCTTGACGACTTGTTGTATTGCCATCTACGACTGTTAATGCATTATTTTTTACCGCTGTCATGTTCGCAAAGGCTGGGGTATTTTTAATTGTTTCATCATCCCCCTCATAAGTGAAAATGATGGAATCTGGATTTGCTGCAAGGAATTGTTCAGGGCTATACATTGGCCAGCCCTCTTCTTTTACGGCGTTTTCAACATGAATAAACTTCAGCATTTCATTCATAAATGTATTTTGCCCAACAACATAAATATTAGGTGCTCCTCCAACAACCATAAAGGCTGTTTTTGGTTCAACTCCTTCTAATTTCGCTTCAATATCTGCTAGTTTTGTTTTAATAGATGAGATGACTTCTTCCGCCTCATCCTCTTTTCCTGTTAATGTGCCTACCACTTCAATCGTGTCATATGTTTCTTCAAAGGTTTCTGCATTGTCAACAACGAATACAGTAATACCTGATGCCTCTAATTGTGCAATCGCACTTTCAAGTGAAAACATGCTCGATTCATGTGCAAAGACAATATCCGGCTGTAATGAAACAATTGTTTCGACATTATATTCAATACCACCTACACGTGTCTTATCCTCTACTTGCGCGGGATAATTATCATTGTCATTCACACCAACAATTTCTTCATCAAGGCCAAGACCAAATAAAATCTCTGTATTGGATGGTGTTAACGACACGATACGATCTGGTGCTTCTTCTAATGTAATTTCATTACCAAGTGCATCTACAGCTGTTACTGGAAAGACTGTCTCATTATTTTCTTCTACAACGACAGCACCTTCCTTTTGTTGTGTTTCTGTTTCCTTTTCTGTTCCACATGCTACAAGCATAGTTAATGCAAGTGTTGCTGATGCGGCTAACTGCCAAAACTTCTTCATTTGTTGTTCCTCCTATTATCCGAAAGATATCCCTTTCATCCAATTAACCTAAGATGGTGGCACGTTTGTAAAGATAGATAAATTTGTAAATAAAAAAAGCCTCTCTAGTACGAGAGACTTTGGAAAAGGCTAACATTACGTATAACATCTATACTTAAAAGCCACCTTCCTATCCTCGTAGGTTATCTTGGTGTTCATAAAGGCAGGTCTCCTGGCTTATGCATCGAACGCTGGCTTATCCCTTCCCGAATGAATCAGTGGTTTTTTATAAGCAAGCTAGCAGTTACAGTGGCGGGACCGCGTCGGACTTACACCGACTTCCCTATTATCTTTGCACACGGCAAAGAACCTTTACTACTTATCAAATTGTCTAACATTTCTATTATAGCTGAAATCTCCGTTTTGAAAAGAATAATTTTCTGAAAACTCTAGTGTTGCTTATACAATCCCCAAATACGTCGTAGAAATTAATGAAAGCCACCCATAAAGGATGGCTTACGATGATTACATTTTTTCAGGTGCACTTACGCCAATTAGTTTTAGAGCGTTTGTAGCTGTCGGCTATGCCTTTCGCTACAGAACGATGAAAGATTGCGTTCGCTTATTATTGATTACATCTTTTCAGGAGCTGATACGCCGATTAAACGTAGAGAGTTCGCTAATGTTGTTTTAACGGCTGTGATTAACGCTAAACGTGCTTCTGTTAACTCTTTATTGTCTTGGTTAATCACTTTTTCAGCATTATAGAAGCTGTGGAACGTTGCCGCTAGGTCTTGAATGTAGTTAGCAATACGGTGTGGTGTGCGGTGTTTCGCTGCATCTGCCACGACTTGCGGGAATGCTCCTACTTTTTTCAGTACCTCTTCTTCTTTTTCTGCTGTTAGTAGGCCAAGGTTATCAAGTGAAGCTGCATAGCCTTGCTCACCTGCTGCACGTAAAATTGATGCAATACGTGCATGTGCATATTGTGCATAGTACACTGGGTTTTCATTTGATTGTGATACCGCTAAATCTAGGTCGAAATCCATATGCGAGTCGCCTGCTGTTTTCACGAAGAAGTAACGAACGGCATCTAAGCCTACTTCTTCTACTAATTCACGCATTGTGACCGCATTACCTGTACGCTTCGACATTTTAAATTTCTCGCCGTTTTTGTATAACTGTACCATTTGGATAATTTCTACTTCTAATGTCCCGCGATTATAGCCAAGCGCCTCGATTGCTGCTTTCATACGCGGAATATATCCGTGGTGATCAGCGCCCCAAATATTAATCAGCTTATCGAAACCACGTTGTAATTTATCTTCGTGGTAGGCGATATCCGGCGTTAAGTATGTGTAAGAGCCATCGTTTTTGATTAATACACGGTCTTTGTCGTCACCAAATGTTGTCGAACGGAACCAAGTGGCACCTTCCTCTTCAAATACGTGACCATTTGCTTTTAATTTATCTAATGCTACATCGATTTTGCCATTGTTGTATAAAGATGTTTCTGAATACCATACATCAAATTCAACACGGAAATTCGCTAAGTCTTTTTGCAATTTCGCTAACTCTAGGCGCAGTCCATGCTCACGGAAAAATTTGAAACGCTCTTCATCTGATTTTTCTAAAATGTCTGCACCAAACTCTTCTTTTAACTGACCTGCAATTTCAATAATATCTGGACCATGGTAGCCGTCTTCTGGCATTTCAGCATCCATGCCTAAAGCCTGCTTGTAACGTGCTTCTAACGAGTATGCTAAGTTGTTAATTTGATTCCCTGCATCGTTAATATAGTATTCACGTGAAACATTGTAGCCGGCAAAATCCATTACGTTACATAAAGAGTCACCAACAGAAGCCCCGCGCGCGTGACCTAAATGTAAATCACCTGTTGGGTTTGCTGATACGAACTCTACTTGTACTTTTTCACCTGCCCCAGCGTTTGAACGACCGTAGTTTTCAGCTTGCTCAAAAGCAGCTTTCACAACACCTGCAAGGAAATCTTTACGTACTGTAATGTTCATAAAGCCAGGACCTGCGATGTCGATTTTCTCAATATCTGTCCCTGCTGTTTCAAGATTTTTTAAAATCGCCTCTGCAATCGCACGTGGCGGCTTTTTCGCAATCTTTGTTAATTGCATCGCTAAGTTTGTTGCAAAGTCACCGTTTGCTTTATCCTTCGGTGTTTCTAAATGAATAGTTAAGTCACTTGCCTCTTCTACTAAGCCTGCTTTCACAGCAGCAGCAGCAAGCGCAGCTTTAATTTGTTGTTGTAGTTGTTCTACTGCGTTCATAGTTGTACCTCCGTATAATGTATTTGTAACGTATAGTTGCCGACTGACGTACCGCCGAGAATTAAATCATACTGCGTTTTAAACTCGCCACTTGCCTCTCGTCGCTCATACGATAGTTGATAGGTTTTTGTTACTAGTGGAATCATGCCGTACGGGCTATCGTAATGACCTTGTTCCTTTTGTTTTGTGTTGAGTGGCAAGCGCATATTCAAGCCGCCCTTGCGCATAATAACCGCCTGCTCATCTGTTAATTTGACTGTCGTACGGATTGTTTTATCATCCTGTACTTCCTCATATCGTAAATAGTGCGTCCCCGCTTTTTCAATAAAGGTTCCTTGTAACCACATCTCATATGTTTCTAATTCACCCTCTGTCGGGATAATAGAAGAAACGAGCTTTATTTTCACTTCAGTTCCTACATCGTTCACCGCCTGGACAACCCCTTTAGTTCGATTATATAACCTTCTTATTATAGGATAGTTTTCTCTATTTAATCAAGAATGAACTGGCTGAATGAATGACTTTCCTCCGCAACAAGTCCATGTTAGTAATCTCTTATATGATCATGAACACTATATATGTGCATTTTAATGTTCCAGCATAATGGTTGACTTTAAAAATCAGCTTCCATGTTGCAAGCTTATCTTCTCATCCGCTTGCATTTTGGCTAAAAATAAATGTTTTTTAACGGTTCACTGCAGGATTTTGCTCGGATACGGGATGGTTTTGACCGGATGCAGTGACTTTTTGCTCGGATAGCGTAGCTTTTTGACCGTTTACCACGGACTTTTGCTCGGATACGGTAGTGTTTTGCTCGTACCTGAAGGTTTTGATCGTTCAATGTCGACAGTTTTAAGACGATTTATATAAAAAAGTGCAAACAAACCTGAACACAGGCTTGTCTACACTTTATAATAAAATCTATTATTTCACCCAGCCTAAAATCATTTCACGGGTAAATTTCGCTGCAAGGTGGAAAGTGTTATTCACACTTTCATTAATCCTTTGTGCTCCTGACGCTACGCTTTCGTCGCAAACACTGCCTTCATTGTTGCATTCTTAAAATGATTTCGTAGGAATTATTTCACCCACCCTAAAATCATTTCACGGATAAATTTCGCTGCTGCGTTGGCCGTCATTTCTGAGTGGTCGTACACTGGAGCTACTTCTACTAAGTCGAAACCTACCACATTCACTTCAGAGCGTGCGATTTCGTGGATAGATGCTAGTAGCTCTTTTGATGTAATCCCGCCGGCATCTACCGTACCTGTACCTGGTGCATGCGCTGGGTCTAATACATCGATATCGATCGTTACATATACGTTGCGACCCGCAAGTGTTGGTAATACTTTTTTCAGTGGCTCTAATACTTCAAATAATGAAATGTGCATGCCGTTTTCTTTTGCCCATTCCATTTCCTCTTTTAAGCCTGAGCGAATACCGAATGAATATACATTCGATGGTCCAATTTGGTCAGCAATTTTACGAATTGGTGTCGCATGTGAGTACGGCTCCCCTTCGTAATCTGTACGTAAATCTGTATGTGCATCAAAATGAATAATGGCAAGGTCTTCATATTTTTCATACACAGCTTCCATCACAGGTAGAGACACTAAATGCTCTCCGCCCATGCCAACAGGAATTTTGCCATCTGCCAGCAACTTACGTACCCAGTCTTTAATTTCCTTTAATGATTTTTCAGGATTGCCAAATGGTAGTGGAATATCACCAGCGTCAAAGAATTTCACATCGCCAAGCTCACGATCTAAATACAGGCTATACTCTTCTAACCCAATCGATACTTCGCGAATACGTGCAGGACCAAAACGAGAACCTGGACGATAACTTACTGTCCAGTCCATTGGCATGCCGTATAAAACCGCTGTACTTTCTTCATAATTAGGGTGGCTTTTAATAAAAACATTCCCTGAATAAGTTTCATCAAAACGCATGTTATTCACCTTCTCTAGTTATTTTTATGCTGCATTTGTACCATTTAAATTATTTCCTAGAATAATAGGAATATTCCTGTGATTAAATGTTAAAAATGCAAGTATCAATTTATCTAAACTGCAAATTTTACACAAATGAAATACTTTTGTAACACAATTGAAACTTTTCGTTTCAGTTAAACGTACTATATTATGCAGTTCAAAAAAAGTATAGATGTTTTTCTGCAAAGTGCAAGAGTTTTCGTTATTAATTCACACGAAAAGCACATACTACCATAACGAGTACAGATCGAGGTGAAATCGTATGAAACGACGTCAATATTTTAAAAAGAAAACACGTAAAAAATGGTCTAAAAATGTACTGTTAGTCATGGTTGCATTAGCTAGTGCATTTGTAGTTTCAATCCTTTCATTACGTGTTTATGCACAAATAGCTGGCGCACCACCACTGACAGTTCCGAAAGCTTCGATATTTTTAGATAATCAAAATAACCAAATCGGTGACTATTATACAGACGAACGCCGTTACTGGGTCGCAATCGATGAGTTATCACCCTATTTAATCGATGCAACGATTGCTGTAGAAGATAAGGATTTCTATGAACATGGTGGGTTTGATTACTCTCGTATCGCGGGGGCCTTATTAGCAGATTTGAAAGCCGGCTCCAAAGTGCAAGGGGCGAGTACACTCACACAACAATATGCACGAAACCTATTTTTAACACATGAAAAAACGTGGACACGGAAAATTAACGAAGCCCTGTACGCCTACCGCCTCGAAATATTTTACGGGAAAGATGAGATTTTAGAGGGCTATTTAAATACGGTTTATTACGGTCACGGAATGTACGGAGCGGAAGCGGCGAGTCGTTACTATTTTGGAAAATCCTCCAGTGATTTAACATTAGCGGAAGCAGCGATGCTTGCAGGTATTCCAAAAGGGCCAACATACTATTCGCCTCTTGCCAATGAACAAAAAGCGACAGAACGTCAGCAGCTGATTTTAAGCTTAATGGAAAGCCAAGGGAAAATTACAGCAGCAGAAAAGGAACGCGGTGTTTCAGAACAGCTGGTGTATAAAAGTGATGAGTGGATTGCATCCAAATCGATTGCCCCTTATTTCCTAGATGTTGTGTGGGCTGAAGCGAGTGAAATTTTAGAAAGCCAAAACTTAAACATTAGTGAAGGCGGTTGGAAAATTAAAACGACTTTAAATCAAGCACATCAACAGGCAGCCGAACAAGCAGTCGCCAATCATATGCCCGATAGTGAATTACAAGTGGGTCTTGTCAGTATGGATCCTACTACTGGGTTTGTCACAGCCCTTGTCGGTGGGCGTGATTATGGGACGAGCTCATTTAACCGTGTGACACTCGCACAACGGCAACCAGGCTCGACCATTAAACCTATTTTATATACGGCAGCACTGGAAAAAGGCTATACACCGATGACATTTAAAGATGTATCGCAAACGACCTTTACGTATGATAACGGTCGCCAAACCTATACACCAAAAAATGTGAACGGACAGTTTGCGACCCATGAAATGTCACTCGCACAAGCATTAGCTATTTCTGATAATGTGTATGCAGTGAAAACATTACAAGATATCGGTTACCCAAGCTTCCGTAATATATTAGAGCGTTTCCAATTAAATTCAACAAAAAGTGAGTCACCTTCTATTGCACTCGGGACAATCGAAACATCCCTATATGCCTTAACAAATGCTTACAACATACTAGCGGCTGGTGGTGAATCTCTTCATGCGACAACGATTCTTTCCATTGAAAATGCGAAAGGACAAATCGTTTATGAGTATGAGCAGCCTAAAAACGAACAAGTTGTAACAGAGGCAGATGCATACATTATGACGCAAATGCTTACAGGGATATTTGATCCTGTATTTAGCGATTATTCTCCCGCAACAGGTGTATCCATTCGACCAAAGATGACGCATACGTATGCCGCAAAATCTGGCACAACAAATAGCGACCAATGGATGGTTGGTTACTCTACTCATTTAACGACGGGTGTATGGAATGGCTATGACCATGGAAAAAATTTATCTACACAAGCAGATAATTCGACTACAAAGCAAGTATGGATTGATTTTATGGAGGCTGTGCATAAAGGATTGCCTAACGAGGAATTTGTACCGCCGTCTACTGTTGAAGGCGTAGTCATCGATATTGCTTCAGGTAAAATTGCAAACGAGGCATGCCCAGAAAATCAGCGTCTTGTCTATGTAAAAGCAGAAGATGTGCCGGAAGAAAAATGTTCAACATATTGGTTTGACTCAGATTGGTTTAATCAAGATTCATTGGAAAATTCATGGGATAGCTTACTAAACTGGCTACCATTTGAATTATTTAAGGAACCTACACAATAATGATACGTCTAATGGTATACCAGGACTTTCATTCATCCATTATGCCGAGGCGTAATGGTGTTCGGATTTTGTCTACTTGCATTCATATAGCTACCTATAGAGACGGACGTCCATCTGCCGAATGAAAATGAAAAGAGCTACTTCTTCCCCGGAAATACGATTGTTCCGTGGGAAGAAGTAGCCCTTTTTGGCAAGCGAAAGCATGAGAATCATGGGGCATTCGGCTTGGGAATGTTCAAATGCCGCATAGCTCTCATCGCTTTTCGTTTGGCCAAGTGTCCTAGCGCCTACTACCGTAAGCTCTGCTTCAAGTGTACTTTTTTTCATTAGTAGTTTCAACTACCGATTCAATACTAATTACAATTGTCACACTTTGTTCACGCATTTTTATATATTTTTCTACAAAAAGATTGACGAACATATAGCTTTTTATGTTTATGATGCAAAATTTTTATGATTTTACAGTTAAATCATCTCGTAGTTTCTGCTCACTCCGATGCCACATTTCCAAGTTATGCGTCTTAAAGAAATTAGCCAACACTTGCTTTGAAACATCATCCATAAAATCAACCATAATATGTCGCTTCATCGATTTATCCATTTTATTTACATGCTCTGGTAATAACTTATAGCCGCGACGTTTTCCACGGTTTACAACCATCTCACATGCCGTCACACCCGCAAAGTACGGGCCTTCCGCTTTATAATCAATCGTGACCCATACAAGCCAGTACGGTTTTCCGCCTTCAGAATCTTCGCGATTCGTTGTGAACTTGATACCCCGTTCTACATCACTTTTCGCATGCATCGCACCGATATCAACAGCCGCTGTTTTCTCTTGCACATCAATAATGACCGGCGATACATTTTCAAGCGTTAGCGAGCCAATCCCAAACCCGCCATGTCCATCAGTCGGATCATTTTTAATAATGGTAAAGCCCATTTTTTGTTTTGGTTTTTCTTCATTAGACATTGTAAATCCCTCCGTTTATATTATTATAAATAATATACACCATAACTCAAAGCGGGGAGGCTTTATAAGATGCCAATCGTCACAGTCAAATTATTAGAAGGTCGTACAGATGAGCAAAAACGTGCATTAGTTGAAAAAGTAACAGAAGCGGTAGCTGAAACAACAGGTGCTCCAGCACAAAACGTAACAATCATCATCGAAGATATGTCAAAAGCACACTACGCTACAGGCGGCGTTCGCGCTTGCGATAAATAAGGCTTTGAGAGAGAATTTACTTAATATAGTAAATTCTCTTTTTTTGTGAGGTGACGTATGAAAACAAAATTAATCCAAATCGGCCTTATGCTGATGTTCATTACCGGGCTTATGCTTGTTTTGATCAACCCTATCCAAAGCTTCCTTGTCTCTCACTTAAGCAAGTCGCTTGTGCCGACACCCACCCAGCAAGTAGCTGTTGAAAATAGTGAGGTAAGCTTTGATTTTGAAGCGGTACAATCACTATCGATTGTTGATGTGTTACGTGCCCAAGCGAGCAAAAGTGACTTACCTGTGATCGGTAGCATCGCTATCCCTGAAGTCGGCTTAGAGTTACCTATTTTAAAAGGGGTAGGAAAAGAGGCTTTAGCTGCTGGCGCTGGTACGATGAAACCACAGCAAATGATGGGACAAGGCAACTATTCACTAGCTAGCCATTACTTTGAAGAAAAAGATATATTGTTCGGTCCCCTTTACGAAGCTGAAATCGGCGATAAAATCTATTTATCTGATCTATCCTATGTGTATGAATACGAGCTAATAACGAAGGACATCATCGAGGAAACAGACGTCTATATTATCGATGATGTACCGAATGAAACATTGCTAACACTCATTACGTGTGCAGAAGAAGGCTCCAAACGCTTAGCCGTTCGCGCAACATTTACACAACGTTATACACCTGAAGATGTAAAAAACCTTAACGGCTAATTTGCCGTTAAGGTTTTTCATTAGGCGTTTTTACGACGACGGATTAAGAAGAATGCGCTCATTGCCATTAAAGCAAGACCTGCATACAACATTGCCGTTGTAGACGCACCATCTGTTTGAGGAAGTTTCGCTACGCTCTCGCCTGCTGTTGAAACATTATCTTTCTCCGCTGTTGTACCATCAGTCGTTGGCTCTTTCGAATCCATTGCGGCTAATGTACGCTCAAGCTCCGCTAAACGTTCCTTTAATTTTGTATACTCTACACCTAATACACGTAGAAGCTCTGCTTGTTCTTCAGGTGTAAGCTGTTCAAACATCTCTAGGAATTGCTTTAATTCTTCGATTTGCTTTTTAATATCTTCCGGATTATTTGGAATTGGATTTTCTATAATCTTTTGGATATTTGCTACCTGCTCCGATGTTACTTGAGATGGTGTGCTTGGATCTGTTGGCTCACTCGGATCTGTCGGTGGTGTGCCTGGATCTGTTGGCTCACTCGGATCTGTCGGTGGTGTGCCTGGATCTGTTGGCTCACCTGGATTTGTCGGTGGTGTGCCTGGATCTGTTGGCTCACCTGGATTTGTCGGTGGTGTACCTGGATCTGTTGGCTCACCTGGATTTGTCGGTGGTGTACCTGGATCTGTTGGCGGCGTGCCTAGATCTGTCGGTGGTGTTACAGGAACACTTGGTTTACCTGGTTGTGATGGGTCTGTTGGTTCAGCAGGCTCCACTGGCTGGCCAGGAGTTTCAGGTGTTACTGGATTTGCCGGTACTTCTTCAGTAATTGTCGTACACTCTGCTGTAATTGTTGTAACAGGCGTACCTTCCACCGTCACCGTTGTCGTTCCTTCAATAAATGTAATTGCTACAATACCATCTTCTGGAACAGTTACTGTATAAGATTCTGTACCATTTGAAACTGTTGCTTCTTTACCTATATGTTCTGATAACGAAATAGATGTTGGGTAATCACATACTTGTTTTTCATATGTGAATGTACCTTGACAATCAACTAAATTAATAGAACCAATGACTTTGTCGCCATCTTTTAATATGACTGTGCCGTTTATGAATGGCAATGTTACTTTACCATTCGGATCAAATGTAACAGTTGTTGTTGCACCATTATGTTCAGCTGTGACTGTTTTATTTGCATAATCAACTAATGTTAATTCTGTTGCAGTACATACTTTTGTAAATTCAAAAGTACCTTCACAATCTACTAATGTTACTGTACCAATTTCCTTACCATCTGCCGCTAATACTGTGACTGTACCGTTCGTAAATGGTAATTGTACCTTTCCATCTGCTCCAACAATTACTGTTAGAGCTGTTGTACCATCTGTACCTGTTACAATTTGCCCAATATAATCTGTTAACGTAATCGTGACCGCTTCACACACTTTGTCTGGTGTGAACGTAAATTCACCTGTACAATTCACTAACGTCGTTGTACCGATTTCTTTACCACTTGCATCCACTACAGTAATAAACCCATCTGTAAATGGAATAATGAGCTTACCATCCACCGCTACTTGTGCCGTAACAGCTGGCTCACCTGCTTTCGTAATTGTCACAACTTGTCCTACATATTCAACGAGTGTTACCTCTGATTGCGGACAAGATTTTGTTGGTGTAAATGTACCCTCACAGTTAATCACTGTGACTGTACCGATTTCTTTACCTGTTGTATCTTTTACTGTCGTTGTACCTGCTGGCA
Organism: Lysinibacillus sp. RU7; assembly: GCF_057837305.1. NCBI lineage: Bacteria > Bacillati > Bacillota > Bacilli > Caryophanales > Bacillaceae > Lysinibacillus > Lysinibacillus sp. RU7. The sequence continues at coordinate 223,945 of NZ_JBYQFK010000002.1, forward strand.
GATCACCTGTTGGTACGATTACTTGACCATTTCCATCCACTGTATACGGCTTGTCACCAATTGTTACCGTTGTGTTTGGTGGTAAGTTTGTGATGCTTACGCCTTCTTCACAGCTTGGTGCTGTTGGTGTAAATGTACCCTCGCAGTTAATTACTGTGACTGTACCGATTTCTTTCCCTGTTGTATCTTTTACTTTTACTGTTGTTGTACCTTCTGGCAGATCGCCTGTTGGTACGATCACTTGACCATTTCCATCAACCGTATATGGCTTGTCACCAATTGTTACTGTTGTGTTTGATGGTAAGTTTGTGATGCTTACGCCTTCTTCACAGCTTGGTGCTGTTGGTTGAACTGGTGTTGTTGCAAGCTCTAGCTTAATACAATCACTCGGATTCACTAGCTTGTCTTTTGCCTCAGTCGTTAGCTCATACTGCGTTTGTGATTCTTGTTCAACGATTGTATAGCCTAACTTCAAACCAGCTGTGATACCATTCACAAGACTGCTATCAGTAAACACTAAGTTACCAGTCGCATCTGCAGTCACTGTTGTTACTACTGTCTTATCATTTTTAATGTCAAACACTTTCCCAGCTGCTTCTGTTCCTACATTAATTGTTAAGGAAGGTTGGCAGACTGGTGGTTGAGGTGGTGCTGGTGCTTTATAAATGGCTTCACAGTTTGTTACTGTAATTACCCCTAGTAATGTCGCACCTTCATACAATTCATATTGACCGTTTTCCACTGTGTATGGAACTGTTATTTGGCCTTGTGCATCTGTTGTACCAGTTGCAATTACATTTTCATTATCATCTTTAACTGTCACTGTTACATTTTCACGAGCTTTGCCACTAGCATTTTGAACAGTTAATGTAAAGATTGGGCAGACGTTTGCAGATACTTGGACTTCAGCACCACAAATCTCGTCGATATAACTTACTGTAATATCGCCTAATTTTTGATTCGTACTGTTATACACTTCATATGTTACGCCTTGCTGTAATAAAGATTTATCATTAAATACAATTTGACCGTTTGTATCGGTTGTACCTGTTGTAACAACAGCACCAGCTTGATTTTTAATTGTTACTTGTACGCCTGAACCAACTGGCTGTAAATCTTTATTATTCACTGTTAACGTAAATGCTGGGCAAGCACCTTTTATAACAGTACCTTGGCAATCTGCTGTATACGTTACTTTTATATCCCCAATTTTTTCACCAGATGTGCCATCAGCATTTTGTTCGTACACTTTGTACGTACCTGGTGCTTGGTTTTGTGGTAATTGAATCTTACCTTCAGCATCTGTAGTATCTGTAGTTAAAATTATTGGATTTCCTTGACTATCTGTTACAACAACCTTTGTATTTTCGTAGACAGAACCATTAGGACGTTGAACCGTCATTTCAAAAATATTACAAGCTTTATATGGTTGTAATTGGCCTTGACAGTTACCTGTATAGCTCACTGTTAAATCACCAATTTTTTTGTCTGATGTATATTTAACCTCATATGTTCCTGCTACTGTTGTAGACGGTAATTGTTGTGTACCATCGTTATCTGTTGTTAATGTGTATGTTTCAGATGAAATTGTACCATCTGCATTTTTATTATTAACCGTCATTTTAAAGGTAGTGTTTTTTAACACTTCCCCATCTGCATCTTTTAATACAAATGTAAAGTAATCACAAGCAGGTGCTAATTGAAGTTCACCCGAACAATCATTTTCACCATATTTTACATTAATGGACTCAGTTAACACTAATTTATCTGTGCCATCTTTATTCAATTCAATGACTTTATATAACCCCGGAGCCACTGTATCTCTTGGAACTGAAATCGTACCGTTTGTAGCTGTTGTATATAAATATTCTGTGCCACCCTTTGACACTAATTTTACTTTTACATTCGGTCGAACTTTACCATCTACATCTTTTAACGTTAATGTATAATTTGGACACATTTTCGATGCATCCACTGTAAAATTATTAATTAACGTCGTTTCAGCTTTTGGATCTACCAATGTATCCGTAGTTTCATTTAGCTTAAACGTAACATCATCCATTTTAGTATAGCCAGTTGGTGCTGCTACTTCGCGAATCAAATACGTACCGTAGTTAATATTGTCGAATGTAAATGTACCGTCCGCTGCAGATGTCGCAGTACGCATAATATATTCTTTCGTACCAATTTTTTTAATTAATTGGAACTGTACGCCCCCAAGCTCTGTATCAATACCTGTTGCAGCATTTTTACCAATCTTCACAAACTTCGCATTTCCTTTTCTTGCAGAGAAATCAGAAGAGGAATTACTAAATGCTTGCTTATTATTTGTTACAATACTTGTTTTTTGGTTGGCACTTGTTGCACCAGAGTATGAGATTTTTGCGTTATTGCTGAACGGATCATTTAGTTCACCAAAGGCTAACGTTTCATACTGTACTTGATAGCCTCTATTCGTTAAGTCCCCTAAAGGAAGAGTGAATCCACCGTCCTCATTGTATTGTACATCCGGAGCATCTTGCCAAGCTATACCCTCAGTTACTCCTGTTGCGGTAACTGTGTAAGGTTTAATTTTAATTGACCCTGGGATAAGCATTAATGTTTCTGATGGTGTATCCGTTAATGTAACATCACCTAGAGCTGACAACGACTTATTAATATCTAATAGCCAAGTCACGACTGGTGCACTTTGATTAAAAACTTTCTTCTTAAGTAAGCTATTCGCGTCATTTACTGTTACTGGTGTAGCTAGTAGTGTAAATTCTTGTGTACCTAACGTTTTAAATTTCGCTACATTCGAATAAACATTCCCTGCTGTATTTTCATCTGTTGAACCGATCCCGATAATATCATCCGAATCTTTTGTATTGTACTCAACTAAATACGCTTTGTTGTTTACGTCTGCTGGCAAGTTATCATTGAATGTTAATGTAAATGATTTATTATCAGCCGCTAGATTTACCTGGTAATGTGTATCTGATAGTTCAGATCCTTTATCCCCTTTTGCATCATCTTCTGATCCACCATGAACTAACGTATAGTTATATACTTTTATCGATCCAGGAACAATCTCATGACCTTCTCCAAGCGTATCTGTTAATACAGCATTATTAATTTTTTGCTTATTCACATTCACTTTTACGTCCCATGTAAATGTTTGGTTGGCATAATTGTAAGAACCTGATTTACTTCCGTTATTTAAAGAAGTCTCTTTTGGCTCGTAATTACTTTGAAATTTTATACTATAGTCTATATCACTTCGCCAATTAGCTATTACTTCATTTCCATATCCTTGTTTCGCTACCTCACCATTTTCTTCAATAGCGAATGATGTAACATAAGTTATTTCCCCTGTTTTACCTTTTTTAACCGAAACATCCTTGATGATGAATCCTTGGCTCAGATCAGCAGGATTTTTAAGTTCTACATCACCTGTCATACCTTTTAAATCAATTCCAAAGTTAGCATGATCTTCAGGTATAATTAAGGTATGTTTTCCCGTACGTTCATTGTAATAAAACGTATCATCGATTGTTAAGCCTGAGATATCTTTATTGTCTGCTTTAACCTGAATTTTCCAATGAATTTCTTTCTTATCAAAGTCAATTGTACGGCTTTTCCTAAGAATTCCTTGGCGAATTTCATGTGTTGCAGTATGTTTACCTTGAGCAGTAATACCATCAGCCTTAACAGTGTTACTTAATGTTCTTTCTTGGTTATCAGTATAAAAATCTTCCTGAACCTTAGCGTCGTATGTGATATGATAGGCTTTTTCGACTGTGTCTTTAAATGTTAATTTAAAGCCATTCGCTCCCTCTGGTACAACGTCATAAAGAGTCCCTTTTTGAGTAGTTACATCTGTCTGTCCTGTAGCATTACCACTATCATCTACTGTTACTTCAAACACTCGAATTGAATCAATATCAATTTTATGTGGGTAAGGTTTTGAAGTAGAACTCGAAGATAGCTTATCTGTAATTACTGGGCTAGTACGTTTCGCTAAGTTATAATTATAGTTAATCGCCCATGAAGATATATAGTTGTCTCCATCTACCAATTCTTTTTTCAGCGCATCCCCGTATGTCAGCGTGACCGAGCCGTTTGCTGTCTCTTCTGAAATAGTATCATGCTTGAACTTAACTGTATTATTCAGTGTTGTATTTCCCTCGGGTTCAGTTAAGTTAACCTCTGTTTTATATGTCACTTTGTACGCATACTTGCCTGTTAACTTTGCATTCACATTCGACCAATTACCATTCGTTAATACCGATGTGCCTGTTCCACTTTTGTCAATAACACCTTTTAATCCAACCGTGTACTGAGCAATATTTACAGTTCCATCTTTAATCGCATGTCCTGTACCTGGTGTATCTGTTAAAGTGGCATTTTTAAGTTCTTTACCAGCCTCATTCACCCATACAGTCCATTCAATTTGGCGTTTACCATCAACTGTAGAAACAGCACCTTTAGTTTTAGTGACTTTGCTATTAGCTGTTTCTGGTAAGAACGTTAGCCTAATCGTCTTTTCTCCTGAGATTCCATCTGGAACAACTAACTCTTGCTCCAAAGAGGTACCCGAAAGTGTGAATCCAGAATTAAAATCCATCGTTATTTTAGCCTCAGGATCAAAATACGAATTATTTTCATTCCCATTAATATTTTGATTAAATGTTACGGTGACTTCATATTTCCCATCACTACCCAAAACTGTCGTATACGTGTAAATTGGATTTACTGCGTTTGGATAACTACCATTAAATTTAGAGCTATAATCAATTAATGATTTTGGTAGCTTAAATGTAAAATAATCGCCTTTATTTGCTCCTTGATCCAAATCGACCGTAAATACATAATTAACAGCTGCTGTAGTAGTTTGAGCTAATTCTTTAGTAGTTGAAGCTAAGTTTTCACCAGTACCACTTTCTTGTAAAGAAACTTTCACACCTTTAATCTTTGCACTAATATCTTGAGGCGTTGCACCTTCTTCTCCACTCGCAAATGTCACCCCATATGTACCAAATGGCCCGAGGATGGTTTGGAACAGGACGAGTACCGTGAGAAGCGCTATATTTAGTTTTCTCATTTCCTTAGGTTTTCCCTCCTTCTTCTATATTTCAGAACCTCTTTACGAGATTCCAATAGCATTATATTTAAAACCGCTTAACAATCTCTTAAATTTTACATTTAACTACCAAAAATAAAGAAAAATATAACACATTTGTTTAAATAAAACCTTTTTAGATTGTTATCTATTAAATGAAATTTCTAAAAATCAGCCTATCTTTCATGCTTGGATTGGCTCATTTTGGTGAAAAAATGAGTGGTTTTATGCAAAATGCAACATGTTGCGAATAGCTGCTGTACTAAAAAAGAGAGAAATTTACTAAAAAGGAGGCTTACGTAGAAAGCGAAAAAAGCGGCTTTTCGGCTAAAAAACGAGCATAATTGAGCTTTTTCCGAAAAAATATATCATATTCTAAAGTGGTGAATATATGTCTTTAGAATATGTCTAGCTATTAAAAAGCATAAAAATAAATGTTAACGTCCTATTTTGTCATAAAAAAATCTGCCCCCCACTTAAAAAAACGGCTAAATTTCAATTGGCCGTTTTTAATATACAACTTATTTTAGGATAAGTGCCATTTAAGTAAATAGACCTAATTTGACACTTATTTAAAATTAAGTTGTATGTCAATTTCGCAATTTGGCACTAACTAGGCATTAAAAAATCTCCTCTTGCAATTCAAGCGACGAAAAAAATTATGTAGTCACACCAGCTATATTCAAAAAAACATCCTCTTTGTAATAAATGTGTTTCTGTCTCAACATCATCAGAGAGGATAAATGCTGTACTTTTACTGATCACTTAAAGAACCCCCTACACTTGAAGTGTAGGGGGGATTGACGGTTTTCCATACGTTCGTTCCTATTAACCTAAAAAGTGAATTTCCTTCGGGTAATACACTTTATAGTCAACTTTAATATTGTTCGCCATCGCAGAGACAATATGCGATTGCTCGGCTAACTCACGGATTTCCCCGCTTGGCATTTCCAAGTAAATGGGCCTTTTCGTTGGCACGACGCCTGGACGGTAAAAGTCATATGGTAAATCCGATGTGGAATCAGGCTTTACATAGTATTCGGGGTCCAGACCAATCGCTTTTACTTGCTCGACTAGCCATGCGTAACGTTCTGGTTCCTCTGCTGGATTTAAATCCATATGTTCGAATAAATCACGGTTTATAAAGCGACGACATAAATCACTTAAAATCGGGTCAGCTTCATCCATCCAAAATTGGAAGTATGTGAGCATAATACTTTCATCTAGTGCTAAGTATTGTTGAAGTGATACTTCTCCACTGAAGAATGGCCTGAAGTGCACAGGTTCAAATGTAAATTGATAGTTTTCTTCACTTAACTTTTTCGCGCGCTTTAAAATATGATTCAGTACCGCTTCTGCACTACGAGACACGGGGTGGAAATAGATTTGTAAGTACATTTGATAGCGTGACATAATGTAATCCTCAATCGCATGCATCCCGCTCGATTTAATAACGACCATATCTTTTCGTGGACGCATAACACGCAAAATGCGCTCCATATCAAAATGCCCATAGCTTACACCTGTAAAGTACGCATCTCGCTGCAAGTAATCCATGCGGTCTGCATCAATTTGACTGGAGATCAGGCTTACGACTTGCTGGTTGGTGTAGTTATTATCAATCACTTGAGCAACAAGCTCTGGGAAACCGTTTCCTACTTTTCGGAGCACAGCATTCACTTCGGTATTGCCAAGTAAAATGTCACGTGTGTATTGCTCATGGTCTGTACCAAACACCGCTTCAAATGCATGCGAAAATGGTCCATGGCCTAAATCATGTAATAATGCCGCGCACAGTGCTAATAAGCGCTCATTATTATCCCACTCTGGTCGACCACTAAACACATCGTCAATAATACGCCGTACAATTTCATATACACCAAGCGAATGCGTAAAACGACTATGTTCGGCCCCGTGAAATACTAAATATGTAGTACCTAACTGACGGATCCTGCGTAAACGCTGAAACTCGCATGTACCGATTAAATCCCAAATGACTTGGTCGCGCACATGCACATAACGATGCACAGGGTCTTTAAATACTTTTTCTTCTGCTAGTTTCGCTGTTGCATAATCCATCTTCTGTACCTCCTCCAACTCATTGTTACTTCTATTATATGAGAGACATACTACTTTAGCATTAACAAAAAGAGATTGTTCATACTAGATGAACAATCTCATGTACATTACTTCTTTAGTTTTGCCACAACTTTTTCCATGAGCTCATCTTCTGTCAGAGCAGCTACGGGACGGTTATTGACAAATGTAAATGTTTTTTTGCGGCCTGGTCCGCAATATGAATGACAGCCAATTTCAATCGTTGCTTCTGGATCTATTTCTTTTAGCTTTGGAATTAACGTTTTTAAATTAACGGCCTGACATTCATCGCAAACGTGAAAGATGTTTGCCATAGTGTCAACACCCTTTCTATACTATTTTACGCTTTCATAAGCAGTTTTGTTGCATTTTAATCTTTCCTATTGTAGCTCATACATCCAGCTAGATTCAAGAGAAAACAGTGTTTATCGGTCAAAGGTCTGAAGCTATTTTTCACTTAAAAAAAAAAGAAGGAATAAACTCTCGTAAATCAGGTCATATTAATAGTGAAATCATAAGTTAGGGGGATTTTTCCATGGTAAAAATAAGACAAGATGCTTGGCTAAAAGAAAATGATGAACTATTAGCTGAAGCCGTATTAAGACATGTTAAAGAAGGTAGTACCCAGTTAAATGCTTTTGAGGAAGCCGGTGATGCATTAAATCGTACTGCAGCAGCCTGTGGTTTTCGTTGGAACGCCGTTGTTCGCCGTTTTTACGAGAAAGAATTATCAGAAGCAAAAAAAGAGCGGAAAGAACGCCTTCGTGTACTAGGCTCGATTGGTAAACGTCGTGCGCAACAAATCTATCTACTTCCATCTGCGAATGAAGAGGAAGGACGTACGATTCCTTTATCTGCATTATCACTCGATATTGTGATTGCCTACTTAGCACGTTTGCAACATACTAGTTCAGCAGAAACAGAAGTGGCAAAATGGCGCCATATGGCCAATATCTCAACGGACAAGTTAAAAGAGTTAGAACAGGAAGTGGCGCGACTTGAACGTGAAAACAGAGAAATCAAAGAAGACTATGAACAGTTTGTCAACATTATGAATCGTGCACGTCGCCTTGTTACATTAGATACAGAGGAAGAACGTGTAGCACCTGTATTTAAAATGGAGCGAAACGGTAATTTAATAGCTTCCGCACCACAACCAGAAAACGGGGAGCAACTGCAATAAGCAGGCTCCCTGTTTTTTTGTTTATTAGTCTGAAACTCTTGTTTATCAGCCTGTTCTGTTCATTTATCAGCCTTTCAACAATACAGCATTGCGCTTATAGATGCGCTCTAAATAATGCGCATATAATGATAACTCTGACTCTTGTAATGGTAATAGTACTGTGTTCGAATTCCATGCTAGCAATAATTGCTGAATTCGTATATTGACTTCCGCAACAGTCATCGGTTCGCCTGTTAGCTCTTGCATGGATGCCATCACTTCGGGCACTACTGTCGGATACGTAAATTTCGTTTTCTCCCCTTGTAAACTCACAGCATAAAAATCACGAATAAGCGCGGCTCGCTCACTACCACTGCCTTCAATACATAAATAGATTTGTACAGCGATGCCATTTTGCATACGACGCTGTGAAATTCCTGCAAATTTTTTGCCCCCGATACTTAAATCAAATGTACCCGGACAATAAGAGCCCACAATTTCGTATGCTTCAATTTGATCGGCTACTTCTGGAAAAATCGCTTTCACCAAATCTACCATATAACTAAACGCTCGATCGATACTTGTCGGCTCGTTCTCACTAAATACAATCGATACATTTAAAACACCAGGGTCAAGCACAACCGCTAGTCCACCAGAGTTTCGTACAATCGGCTCGTACCCGCGCGCGCGTAACAACGCCATGCCTTCCTCAATATGCGGTAAGCGATGATCCTGAATACCGAGCACAACCGCTTCCTGATGTACCCATGTCCGAATAACGGCTGGACTACTTGCATGCCCTGTTACATGGCAAAGTGTATCATCCATTGCAAACGATTCAAGCGGCGAGTGCGTAAGCATCGTGAGCGATTGATCGATAAAACGCCAGTTTGTTTCTGTCAAAAAACGATTCATTGTTTATAACTCCTTACGAATTGACTACACTTAGCATACTGTATTTTCAACTCATGTCAAATTGGTGAATTTACTTGTTTTTGTAGTTTCTCATAACGAAATGTTCACTACTTGTGTTACACTAACTGTGAATAATTATCCATAAAAGGAGTGTCTTACACAATGAATGAAGCAGCTATTACACTAGACGGCTGGTATGCTTTACATGATTTCCGTTCAATCGACTGGGCTTCTTGGAAGTTAGTTTCTGAGGAGGAGCGCAAAGCAGCAGTTGATGAGTTTATTCAATACTTAGAAAAACTAAACGAAGCAGATGTAGCAAAAACGGGTGCACATGCTTTTTACGCGATTGTTGGTCAAAAAGCAGACTTTATGCTGATGACGCTTCGTGAAACAATGGACGAGCTGCAAGAAATCGAAGCAGCGTTCAATAAATTAGCGATTGCAGACTTTACAGTGCCAACATACTCTTACGTTTCAGTAGTGGAATTATCGAACTACTTAGCAGGCGAATCAAACGAAGATCCATACCAAAATCCACATGTTCGTGCACGTCTATATCCAGAGCTACCACGTTCGAAATACGTGTGCTTCTACCCAATGGATAAGCGCCGTCAAGGAGACGACAACTGGTACATGCTATCAATGGATGAGCGCAAAAACTTAATGCGTTCTCACGGTATGATTGGTCGCGGCTACGCAGGAAAAGTAAAACAAATCATTACAGGTTCCGTTGGCTTTGACGATCACGAATGGGGCGTAACTTTATTCGCTGACGATGTATTACAATTCAAAAAATTAGTATACGAAATGCGCTTTGATGAAGTATCCGCGCGTTACGGCGAGTTCGGTTCATTCTTTGTTGGTAACCTTTTAGACAACGAAAAGCTCGTACAATTCCTGACTGTATAATAAAAAACCTCGCGTATTTCATTTGCGCGAGGTTTTTCAATTTACTGGCTTGCTTTTTAGGTTTACTTGCTTAATTTCCAGATTTACTTGCCATTTCTAAACTATCCACAATTTAAATACCTATCTAATCGCCCATACTTTATCCCCAGGCTTTTATACACTATCTTCTTCTGCCTTTAAAATAATAATGACGAGGTTAATAAACACACCGAGAACTAACATCAAAATAAATAAATACCAATGCAACGGTTGATCATACAAATGGCCAATGACAAAAGCAGCGATCGCACTAAGGAACATACCTACCCATCTCTCGATTTGCACTATATTCACTCCCTTGAGTGTTTATTTGTTTACCTTTAATGTTATTTATTCTTTATGAGTCTTTTTCATCACCTGTCACAATTCCGTCACATTATACCACTTAATGTATCATGTGTGCTTTACAATAGGAATTATTTGATCCGCATAGGTGGAAAATCCACTAGCTCTATTGGCGAAGGGCAACAGTGCGTTGATCACGCAGGCGTTACGCTCTTAATCAGCGGGACCGACTCAATACATCACGTCCGTGTAATGACATGGGCATTAGCACGTCCTGTGCGTCAAAACCTCACTAATTGAAGTTTTACTTTATTTTGTGAACTTTTTTTTATTCAAACATATATTAATGACAGAAGGAGGTACGCCTATCACTGTTGTCAATTGCGTACGTGCTCACTGTCTTGACGTTAGAGATATTCGTACCGTTAAACGAACGGTCTACTAACCTCTAGACGGTTCAAGTTACGTTATGTCTTTGCACTAATGGAATTTGATGGTTTAAAGATTTAAAAAGGAAAGGAAGAAATCATTGACTTATTATTGGAATCCACAGCAAGGCGGTTATGCAGCTCAATTTCCAGGTCAACAAATGACTGTCCCTCAAATGCGTGAGGAATCCTATATCGAAAATATTTTACGCTTAAACCGCGGCAAGCCCGGGAATTTTTATTTTTCGTTTGAAAACGTAGTGGATGGTCAGAAAACAAAAACAGTGCGTGGTGTAGTAGAAGCTGCAGGTCGTGACCATGTCATTTTACGTGAACTGCGAACAAATCACCGCTTCTTATTCCCTATGATTTATTTCGACTATGCAGAGTTTGACGAAGAATTGAATTACTTTACACCAAGACAACAATAAAAAGCGCGCGTCTCATTCATTTGAGACCCGCGCTTTTCCTTTATACTTTAAATCGTTGTACTTCCGATTGTAAGTTTTGTGCATTTTCACTTAATGTGTTGGCTACACCACTTACTTCAGCCATTGTGGAAACTTGTTCTTCCATTGCAGCTGCAATGGTAGCGATATGATCTGATGCTATTTCCGCACCATTAGAAATTTCATTGACGGAAGCGGAAACTTCCTCTGCACTTGCGGAAATTTGTTCAGCTGTGGCGGAAATCTCTTGAATTTGTGTCGTCATCACTTCTACCGCATTAACAATCCCGTGGAACGAATCCCCTGCCTCTGTAATGATATTGACACCATCTTTCACAGAAACAAGTGAGTTTTCTACAGCACGTTCTACATTTTCTGTATCTGTTTTAATTTCCATTGTTAATGCCGTAATGGAGTTTGCGGATGCTTTGGATTCCTCAGCTAATTTACGTACTTCATCTGCCACAACAGCAAAGCCTTTCCCATGCTCACCTGCACGCGCTGCTTCGATAGCTGCATTCAGTGCTAAAAGATTCGTTTGGTCTGTAATATCTGTAATGACTTTCGTGATATGACCAATTTCTTCTGTTTGTTTCGCTAATTTCCGAACTAAATCATTGACGGTTGCAGTTGAATCATTGATAATGCTCATTTGGTTCTGGGCATGTTCAATGATTTCTTGGCCATGTGTTGCTGTTTCACTTGCATCAAGCGATGAAGAATGCAGTGTTTGGGACGCTTCGGCAATCCGTTGTACACCTTGAGCTGTTTCTTCCATTGCAACAGCACTTTCACCTGCAGCACGAGACGAACCTTGTGCCGCTTCGGCTGTATTGGCTACTTGGCGTGTGACATCTTCCGTCGTTGCTGTAATTTCCTCTGCACTTGCAGATAATTCTTCCGCCGAGGCACTTAACTGCTCGGCGTTCGCTTGTACATTTTGAATCAGGTTACGTAAACTATTTTTCATGTTATTAAACACAGTAGCTAATTGACCAATTTCATCTTTGGACTTGAATGTAACATCTTGCTGAGAAAGGTCCCCCTCTGCAATCATATGTGCCGATTGCATGACTGTTTTTAATGGTGATGTAATTGCACGACGAACGTAAAGTATTAATAAGATACTAATGACTATACTGATGACTAACACAATGATGGATGTCGTGCGAGAATTTTTGATGGCGCTATTTGTGTCTTCTTTAATCCGTTCAATCTGTTCTTCCTGATACTCGACCATTTTATTAGCAGATGCTAAAATTTCTGCATTCACATGCGCTAATTGTGTATTGACCATTGTTTTTGCCCGTTCTAACTCCCCTGCGTCAACAGCTGCTAATACTTCTTTAAGGTCCTTGTTGAAGTCTTGATTATGTTTATTGATTTCATCCCAATAGCCTTGCATAACTCCACTTGTAAATAAACCTTTTAACTCCAAAATACGTTGATCTAAATCTTCCGCATACATTAATAGATTCTCGCGATTTTTATCTGTTGGCTCAATGATTATGGCACGTGCAAACAGTCCTTGCATCGCTAAATCAACGCGAACTTGGTCAATGATACGAATTTGTACGACCCGATTATTTAAAGCCTCATCGGTCTTTTCTTCTATATTGGATAAATTCCAAAAGCTTATCCCGATTGACACACAGAGTAAAATGATAATGGAATAAAAAGCTATATTTAATTTTGCCCCTACACTCATCTAAACCCCTCCTAAAACCTGATTTCATATCATTTTTTGTTATTATTTTCGTATATCTTATAATTTATATACATTCAAATGTATCATTGTTACATAAGTGATAATTTATTATCTATTTTACAGAAAACCCCTACTAATATCGTATTAGATTTATCCGACTAAATAGTCCATCGTCGCCTTCCCTAGTACTTTGGCAGCGATTAACATCGCACGTTCATCAAAATTAAATTTGGCATGATGGTGAGGATAAGTCGTTTCCCACGTCGGATTTTTTGCACCTGTAAAGAAAAACGTACCGGGTACATGTTGCATATAGTAAGCAAAGTCTTCCCCTATCATAAACGGTGGACATGTAATGACATTTTCCACCGCTGGGATGTTACGTGCGATAGTTGCTACAAAGTCGGTTTCCTTTTGGTGATTGACTACCGGTGGGTATCCTCGGTAGTACTCATATGTATATGATGCACTTGCCCCAACACAAGTCGATTTTAATAAAGCTTCTATTTCTTCTACGATTTGTTCTCGTACTGATTCTTCAAATGTACGAACCGTTCCTTGAATTTTCACGGTATCGGCAATAACATTAAATGGATTGATTGCTTCAAAATGTCCGACTGAAATAACAGCTGATTTAAGTGGATCAATCCGACGCGAAACAATCGTTTGTAGCTGTGTGACAAACTGTGCCCCTAGCACGATTGCATCAACGGAATGATGCGGCTCTGCCCCGTGTCCCCCTTTCCCTTGAATTGTTATTTCAAAACGGTCAGCTGCTGCCATAATCGCCCCATCACGGACTAAAATATCCCCTAATGGCGTCGGTGCCCAAAGATGTGTACCAAAAATCACATCTACGCCTTCTAAACAGCCATCTTCGATCATGGTCTTCGCTCCACCTGGCGCGATTTCTTCCGCATGTTGATGAATAAAAACAATATTCCCTGCGATCTCTTCTTGCATCTCCATTAAACATTTCGCTAAAACGAGCAGTGTCGCTGTATGACCATCATGACCACACGCGTGCATCACACCGTCATTTTTAGACTTATATGGAATATCGTTTAACTCTTGAATGGCTAGCGCATCAAAGTCCGCACGCAATGCCACCGTTTTTCCAGGTTTTCCTCCGCGAAGTGTCGCGACAACACCACGCTCCCCAACATGCTCCCTCACTTCTAAGCCAAGCGTGCGATGAAAATTGGCGATATACGCTGGTGTATGTACCTCTTGAAATGAAAGCTCAGGTCGTTCGTGTAAATAACGTCTAATGGCTACCATCTCTTCATAATGCTGTTCCAACAGACTAAATAACTGCTCCATTTATCCCACTCCCCCTACTCCTATACTAAATATCGTTCAATTTCAAAAATTCATTATACTTAATCCAAAAAAAATACCCTCTATTTTTAATTTACATAAAAATAAAGGGTCTTACGTCTTATTTTGTTGCTTTGAGTGTTGCAGCAATGAGCATACTCCAACCAATTAAAAATAATACACCGCCAATTGGTGTAATCGCCCCTAACACACCGATGCCTGATAACGCTAACACAAATAAACTTCCTGAGAAGAAAACAATGCCCAAATTCATACAAACCATCGCAATTTTTAATTGCTTTGCTTCTCCAAATAATTTAGTACTCATTAAAATGCCAATCAGAACAAGTGCTGTTGCATGGAACATTTGATACTGTACCGCAGTATTCCAAATGCTTTCACTATAATCATCTAATACGTTTTCAAGTGCATGTGCACCAAATGCTCCTAACGATACGGCTAAAAATCCGTGTACTGCGCCAGAAATAATTGAACCTTTCATACTAGAACCTCTTTCATGCTAAAAATCAAAAATTGAATCGCCGTTTCCATCAGACTCCTGTAGTTTATTGGAAGGATTTGCTTGTCGCATAACAGGCAGTTGTACTGTAGCTGTTGACATAGCCGTTTGTTCCATTTTTAAGGTTCTTTGTCCAAGCACAATATCACATAAAGCTTTTACCGCTGTGAGTTGCTCACGCATTTGTTGCTCGTCCTGCGCATGTTTAGCGTTTTGTACTAATTGCGCCATTTGCACAATCATCGCTTCATAGGAAATCATCATTGCCCTCCTTGCTTTGGTACAAACTTTAAGCAATCCATCCCTGACGATTGCTTCACGACGACGGAAGGAAGCTGTTTTGTTTTAAAGCCGTACGCTTGACACCCCCGTGGATTTGCGGGGTCCCATGTTACTTTAAAATGCGCACATTTAAAACAATTAATCTTCATCATACTCCCTCGCTTTCCTTACCACTTTACCACGTTTCCAATAGAGAAAAAAGGCACTTTCGTTATAACTGCCAATCGATGGGTGTTTTGCCCCAAGCCATCAGTTGAGCATTAATTTTGGAATATGGCTTACTACCAAAAAATCCACGGTGCGCACTTAATGGACTTGGATGTGGCGCTTCTAATATCACATGTTGTGGATGACGCGCAATAATCGACTTTTTCGTTTGTGCAGGTCGTCCCCATAGCACAAAAATAATCGGCTCTGGTCGCTCGGCTAATTTCGTGATGATTGCATCGGTAAACTGCTCCCATCCTTTTCCCTTATGCGAATTGGCTTCCCCTGCACGTACTGTTAATACGGTATTTAACAACAAAATCCCTTGCTCCGCCCACTTCATTAAATACCCGTGACTAGGCATCGTACAGCCTACATCGTCTTGCAATTCTTTTAGCATGTTTTTTAAGCTTGGTGGCTGTGGGACACCAGGTTTTACAGAAAAGCTCATGCCGTGTGCTTGATTTGGTCCGTGATACGGGTCTTGTCCTAAAATAACGACTTTTACATCCGAAAAGCTGGTCGTATGCAATGCATTCATTACTTCCTCTTTCGGTGGATACACAACATTTTGACTGTATTCAGCTGCAACAAATTTCCGTAAGTTTTCGTAATATGGTTTTTCAAATTCTTCTTGCAGAATATGTTGCCATTCATTTTCAAATACTTCTTTCATACAAATCACCTCATTCTTTAACGTAGTCGGTCAGTACTCTTTTCGCAAGTGAATTGTCCTCTGACCATTTATCTTTTTCATTTTCTGACCATTTTATAAAAGCCAGGGCAGCTGTATACTCATACTCAATATTATGTAGGAATTTTTAAGTAAGGAGCGAATAATGACATGGCATTAAAAAAGACATTAACAATTGCAGGTTCTGATACATCAGGAGGTGCAGGCCTTCAAGCTGATTTAAAAGCATTCCAAGAGCACGGCACATATGGGATGACAGCTTTAACCGTTGTCGTTACAATGGATCCAGATAATGGCTGGAGCCATGGTGTATATGCGCTACCAACAGATGTTTTACAGGCACAAATTAAAACGGCATTATCCACAGGAGTAGATGCGATTAAAACGGGGATGCTTGCATCTGAAGAAATCATTAAAATCGCAAGTGAAGCGATTCAACAATCAGGTACTGATCAAGTTGTCATCGATCCCGTAATGGTATGTAAAGGAGAAGATGAAGTACTCAATCCAGGCAATACAACGGCAATGATTGAGTACTTGCTTCCATATGCAACAGTTGTCACACCAAACCTGTTCGAAGCGGGTCAACTGGCTGGTACAGGCACACCGAAAACAATTGAAGAAATGAAAGCAGCAGCTCAAAAAATTTACGCGCTGGGTGCAAAAAACGTGGTCATTAAAGGCGGAAAAGCATTAGCACATGAAAAAGCAGTTGATTTATTTTATAACGGAGAAGAATTTAAGCTCCTTGCAACAGACAAAGTAGCTTCTACGTATAACCACGGCGCAGGCTGTACATTCGCTGCGAGCATTTGTGCGAACTTAGCAAATGGCATGAATGTAGAAGAAGCGGTACTGGAAGCAAAAGAATTTGTCGCAGCAGCGATTCAACACGGTTGGGCATTAAATGACTATGTTGGACCGGTTATGCACGGCGCAAAACCGCGCTTCGGTGCACCAGAAGTGACGGTTACGACAGTTTAATTGTACCACCGAGGTACCCGGTACTTCGGTGGTACTTCGGTGGCACTTCCCCGGTACTTTCCCGGTACCTCAAAAGGCGTACTTAAAAAAAGTACGCCTTTTCCTTTTCATCTATAGAAAACATTTACTATACTAATAGATAGACAGATTCGAAAGGAGAATTGAGATGAAGGAAGTACAAGTTGATGCGCTCCAGGATTTACTTAATTCTTTTGCGAACAAAGATGTATACATTCACCTAGAAACAACAAACGGTTCTTATGCCACACATTACGACGCCAATTTCTTTAATGCAGGTGCATTTATTCGGAATGCACGTATTTGCTATGAACTGGGGAAAGTCGTGGGTGAAACACCTCATCGCGTCGGGTTAAAAATGGCGCATGGCTGGGTATATGCACAAGGTATTACCCATTACCAACTCGATGAACAAGGCAGACTATTGATGGCTGGATTAGACAATACCGGGAAATTAGCGATTGCACTTGAAATTAGTGAAACGCCATTTTCATATTAAGGAGTGACGCGTTGATGACATTACAAAAAGAACGTCAAATTTTACTCGTATTCCCGCACCCAGATGATGAAGCATTTACATGTGCAGGAGCTGTTCGCCTCTCTGCTAATATGGGAGTACCTGTTACATATGCGTGTTTAACACTGGGGGAAATGGGGCGCAATTTAGGGAACCCACCTTTCGCTACACGGGAGTCCTTACCTGAAATTCGTCGTGTTGAGCTACAAGCAGCTTGCGAGGCGATGGGCATTCAAGACCTGCGCATGATGGGCTTGCGTGATAAAACAATCGAATTTGAAGATGATGAAAAAATGGTGAAACTTGTCACGGATTTAATTGAAGAGTTAAACCCATCGTTAATTTTCACCTTCTTGCCCGGCTTCTCTGTGCACCCAGACCATGAAGCGACAGCACGCGCGGTCGTAGAGGCAGTTCGTCGTATGCCAAAAAGTGAGCGTCCAAAAATTTGGGCGATTGGCTTTGCGAATGATACAGAGGCACGCAATGGGGAGGCACATATTCATTTAGATGTCAGCAGCGTAAAGATGGATAAACTAGCGGCCTTACGTGCGCATATGTCTCAAACTGCTTGGATGATGGCTGAAACGACAAAACGGATAGAAGAGGGCCAACCGATGAGCGAAAGCTGGTTAAATGTTGAAAAGTTCTATATTATCCGTCATGAAGACGAGATTAATGATTCCATGGATAGTGCATTTTTATAATGCATGCAAAAAGCGGGCTATCATATGCCCGCTTTTCCACATTCGTTTATACGTTTTTTTATACATTTTTTATACTTTTCAAACACTTCCTCTGAGCATTCATAAAACCTCAATATAGCCTTTCTTTTTAAAGTCTCCACATAGTAAATCCAAGTTTTTCTAACCGTGTATACAAATCGTATGCACTTATATTATCAGAATAATGCGTCTTTAAGCAAAATAGTAGACAAGTGTATATAAAGAATATATAGTGTATAAATATTCAACATTACAATTTAAAGAGGTTATTATACATGAAGAAATTTTCGGCTTATACGTGGTTTCTTTTCATAGCACTGTCTGCTGTTGGGGTGTTTTTATTTATTACACCCATTTCCACAGATGAAGGACTTAAAGTACCAATTGCTCTTTTAGCGAATTGGTTAGCTGGAAAAGTAGAACCATTTATTCAATGGTTTGCATTTGGCACATTTATTATTGCAGCATTAGGCTCTATTATCATGCATTTTGTCCCACAAAAAGGGCCACGTACATTAATGGATTCACTATTCCGCGTTCACTGGTTCTGGACAACGATGCGTGTACTTGCTGTTGTATTTGCAGGGATGTACTTATTCCAAGTAGGACCTGAAAGTATTATTTCTGACAATACGGCTGGTTTACTTATTACACCAGATGGCGGATTAGTCACAATGATGTTTACGTTGTTTTTATTTGCTGGACTTTTATTACCATTATTAACAGACTTCGGTTTACTGGAGTTCTTTGGTTCCATGATGGTGAAAATTATGCGTCCTGTGTTCAAAATCCCTGGTCGCGCAGCAATCGACTGCTTAGCTTCTTGGGTTGGGGATGGCACAATCGGTGTGTTACTAACAGCGAAGCAATACGAAGATAAAAGCTATACAGGGCGTGAAGCAGCTATTATTGCGACAACATTCTCCGTTGTGTCGATTACGTTCTGTATCGTTGTTTTAGATACAATTGATTTAAACAATTATTTCTTAGAGTTTTACGGCTCTGTTATTTTTGTAGGATTAATTTTAGCATTAATTATGCCACGTATTTTCCCATTAAAACAAAAAGCGAATACATTAATCGACGGTTCCAAGCTACCGGACGATTTTGAAGATGTGCCTGCTGATTTTAATGCGATTTCTTACGGTTTACACAATGCCCTATCAAAAGCAGAGGCTAATAAAAACTTAGGCAAAATTGTTGCAGGTGGTTTTAAAAACGTACTGGAAATGTGGTTTGCTGTCACGCCTGTCATTATGGCGTTCGGTACGATTGCATTAGTGCTAGCGGAGTTCACAAGCTTCTTTAAAATTTTAGGGATGCCATTTGAGCCTATTTTAGCGTTACTGCAAATTCCTGAAGCGGGTGAAGCAGCCCAAACAATGATCGTTGGCTTTGCGGATATGTTATTGCCTTCTATTTTAGGAGCGGGGATCGAATCCGAATTAACACGCTTCTTTATCGCAACGGTTTCTGTTACACAGCTAATTTATATGTCTGAAGTGGGCGGATTGATTTTAGGAACAAAACTTCCATTAAAGATTTGGGATCTATTTTTAATCTTCTTAATCCGTACAATAATTTCCATTCCAATCGTTGCAGCGATTGCACATATGCTATTTTAAAAAAACGGGACACCTCGAGTTGCGAGATGTCCCGTTTTTCTTATGCTTCTGCTAATGGTTTACCATCATGCGGTGTATTGTATATGTCTACATCTAACTCGCCTGTTAAACGTGCTGTTGTCACACCGGCTGTCATGGAACCACTGACATTTAATGCCGTACGTCCCATATCGATTAATGGCTCGACTGAGATTAATACCCCTGCAAGAGCAATCGGTAAATCAAGCGCTGATAACACTAGAATAGCCGCAAATGTCGCTCCACCACCTACACCTGCTACACCGAATGAGCTAATCGCTACAATCGCTACAACTGACACTAAAAATCCAGGTGATAATGGATTAATACCTACTGTTGGAGCAATCATCACCGCTAACATCGCTGGATAAACACCTGCACAGCCATTTTGACCAATCGATAAACCGAATGAACCTGAGAAATTAGCAATGCCTTCTGGTACCCCTAAACGAGATGTTTGCGTAGCAATATTCATCGGTAATGCACCTGCTGATGTGCGTGATGTGAACGCGAACAATAATGTTTCTGCTGATTTCTTCACATAGGTTACTGGATTTAACCCTGTTACTGCTAATATGATGAGATGAATGATGAATACAATCATTAATGCAACATAGCTCGCTAATACAAACTTCCCTAGATTATAAATCGCGCCAAAATCACTAATGGCTACTGTACGTGCCATAATCGCTAAAATCCCGTATGGCGTCAGCTGTAATACGATACGTACAACACCCATAATTAAAGCATAAATCGCATCAATCCCTTTTTTAATGACACTCGCGATCTCTTCATCCTTGCGTTTTACTTGTAAATAAGCAAAGCCAAGAAAGGCCGCAAAAATAACGACTGAAATCGTTGAAGTGGAGCGTGCCCCTGTTAAATCTAAAAAGGGATTTGCCGGGAATAGCTCTAAAATTTGAGTAGGCAGTGGTAAAACGGTCGTTTCTGCACGCTCTACGATTGACTCACCACGGGCAATCTCTGCTTCCCCTTGTAAAATTTGATCTGCTTGTAAATCAAATAATGTCGTGGCCGTAATCCCTACTACCGCTGAAACAGCTGTCGTGCCAATTAAAATAGCTAAAATGAGCCCTGCTACTTTCCCAAAGTTTTTACCAAGATTCATTTTCGTAAAGGCTACTAAAATCGAAATAAAGATTAATGGCATCGCAATCATTTGAAGTAGTTTTACATACCCTGTGCCAATAATGTTATACCATAGTACCGTACTTGTGATTTCTTCTGCGCCTGCGCCGTAAACGAACTGTAACCCTATACCTAATAAAATACCTAAGCCTAACGCAATAAATACACGCGTTGAAAATTTTAAATGCTTTTGCTTTAACACATAAAGCAGTACGACGAAAGCAAGTAGTACTACAACGTTAGCAACTATAATCCCATTCATGCTGTCTACCCCCTGAAGTTGTATTTATCTATTTATATGCATTCTATTCTTATAATACCTATTAGTCAAGTATGCTTTATTCACTATACTATATTTCAATCTCTCTATATAAAAACAGGAGCCATCCTACTTATTGGACAGCTCCTGCTTTCTAGGTATTTAATTCATCACTAAATGATCAGTTTTAATGTCGACCACTAGCCAATACATGTTACACCTGTACTTTACTTTGAAACTTCGACAGTAACTGTTCGGTAAAACAAACCCCTGGATCTTCTATGACAGTAGCCGCTACATCGTATCCTTTTTCCTTAAACAGTTCACCATGTGCTGGGGTAAACGCTAGATTCGTTAGCTCTAGCATCCCTAAGTCCATAATGGAGTCGCCCGCAGCATAATGCATTGTATACGGGATTTTCTCTAACACATATTGCACGGCTCGTTCTTTCGTCAAACATTTCGGTAACACATACAGCTTACGTCCATTTATATAACTACTCCACCCGACTCTTTCCATGCGGGCACGCAAATCATTCAGACAGTCCCACTCTATTTTCTCTTTTACAAGCATTAACACATAAAAGAGTTGATCTGCATCTGCTATTTGCTGAAACATCGGATGTTGCCAATCGGTTGCAAATACATGTGCCATTTCATGAAACGGCATGCTTTCTGCTAATAATTGTTGCATGATGGCATCCCACTGTGTGTCTCGTTGTCCATCCTTCAACACAATACCGCCGTTTGCTACAATGGCATATGGTGGTTTATAGACATGTTGAAATAACTCAATGCGCTCATATTGATGCGCAGCACGTGTCGTAACAGGAATGACGAAGGCGTCACCCGATAATTGAAGTAAAGCTTGCTCAGTTTCATGTGAAATAAAAGATAATGCTTCGCCGTCTACATATTCTACACAAATTAATTCACTTAACGGACGATTGACGGTGCGTTTTGAGAAAATAAATGTCCGATCTAAATCGGTCGTTAAAATACGCATTATTTCATCTCCTTTATCAAACCACAGCATGCATAACTCATATCGGGATACGGCTCAACCGGTACACCCCGTTCTTGTGCGAGTAAATAAATATGTGCTAAATGCTGTTCAAACGCTGGATTCACAAGAATCTTCCACGGTACCCGCCTCAATAATACCCGCGTCGTTTCGCCAATACCGGGTTTAATATGGTTGATATTTTTTATAGTAAAGCGTTGCTGGATTGTCTGTACAGATTGCATACCTTGCCAATTCGGTGGCTGTACCGGCACCTGTAATTCCTCTTTAATTGCCTTTTCGACTATGTCAAACTGTGCTACAACTGCATCGATAAAGTGAACCGATACATCCACTTGTGCGAGTTCACCGTAGTATTTTGCCCCATGAAAATCGCCCTCTTTTAAGTACCGCTTATTTAAGACGGTACGACTGACAAGCCCTGAAACCGTTGAATTTAAACAAGCAGAAGGAATGAAGAAATCTTCACGTGTGCCATAAATAGGAGCACAATAGGCTGGATCTGCTAAAACGGCTAATGTAGCATCAATTGCCTTATTATACGTCTCATTAAACGTTTGACAAGCGGCTGTTAATTCTTGTGTAATCGCCCCTTTACCTGTCCAACCATCAATAAATTGGATATGACTTTCCGGGTGATGATTAACGATATAAAGTAGCGCTGTTTCATCAACCCCTCGTTCACGAATAATTGAGATTGAGTAATGAGGCACCGAAATATGATACTTATATGCATAATAACGTTTGAGTAAAATACCAATCGGTGTACCAGCACGTGCTAAGCTAACAAGAACTAACTGTTCAAGTGGTTTCTTTTCAAGAATTTTTTCTGCTACTACGCCGACAGCCGTTGCAATGGCTAGAGCATATTGCGCTAATGTTTGATAAAACAGCGCCATATACTGTTCATTTGGTTGCACTTCTACAGGTAACATTTCAGCGTAATTAGTACCTTGTTGAATACGACGTTCTCGTTCTTCTGTACTGTGCTCCATCTCAATATGACTTAAATCCCGAAGTAAAAATGTAATATCCTCTTCGCTGTAGCTTGATGGCATATTCGGTGGCGGTATATGTTCTGTTAACTTAACGACTGTTATTTTTTCTACTCCAATAGTACTTAAACATGCGAGTAGCTCGTTTAACCCTTTTTCACTCGCTAAACGTTCTAAAATAATCACCACTTCTTGGTATCGCCCATTCGGAATGTTATATAAATAATTTTTTACCCCTGCATTTTCCGGACTTTCAAAGTGAAATTTATTATAAATTAGCGTATCCTGATGCGCATAAATGGGGCTACGTGTCGTCGATTGGAAGTAGACGTCTTCTCCAAGTGCAGCAGCAATCTGCATCGGTACATACATACATTCTCCTGTACCAATCACTAAAAGCGGGCCAGGCTGCCGCATAGATTTTAGCGACTTACTAAATGTCTGTAATTCTTGCTGTACTACATGCTCCTCTTGCTTCGTCACGCTAAACCGCCCTGTGCCGACATAATAGGGCGCTGTGCAAATACTCCCATTTTCACTAATGGAATAATACGGGCGAACAGATGGGAGGGCTGCATCGATATGCTCAATCTTCACTGGTTGAGGCTGTCGCTGAAATAGCGGCTCCGGATCTACTACCGCGCCTTCAACAGCCATTTCTCCCGTCATGAGTGACACAACATTAATTTTTACCCCTAGACGTTGTGCCTGCTCTGTATAAGCGGCACGTTGCTCGTCATTGCGCCAATCCAAAATCGACACAACTGTAAACTGTTGCAAGTGTGGATACGTCTGTTTTAATTGTTCAATGATATTTACATTGGTTTTCCCTGTAGAAATTTCATCATCTACTAAAATAATATTTTCATACGCTAACAATAGTTGCTCATTTTCTGTATACATCCGGTGACTTGTCGCATGGGAATGTTCTTCTTCAAATCGAATAATCGGCTCCATCCCACAAATATCTTCTCGCGTCGTATGGATATACGCTGCTTTTTCATCGCATGCATAAAAGAAGGCATGTCCTAATGCGGTCGCTGTTTCCGCAAAGCCGATAATCAACTGTTTTTCAGGTAGAATAATAGGTTGTTCCCCTATTTGTGCTACAATCTCTAATCCTGTACACGTTTTAATCGCTTGTACGACCTGCTCTGTTAGCGGATGCTTTTGTTGCCATAGGACTTCCGCAACACGCATTGCGAGTAGAGCACCTGTCAGAAGAGGGATTTGTGGTGGCACCGCTATATGTTTCCCTAATACTTTACTCACAAATAAAAAAGGACGTTTTTTATTAATACGTGCGGCCACATCAAACAGATTGGCACGGTCAAATTGATATGGATTTTCTTGAATGGATGTGTTCACATAAAGCTTGTCCAAAACAGCATACATCTTTAACCTCTCCCTTACAGTAAATCGTCGAACTGACATTGCGGATGAAATACACCATATACTTCGGCTCGAAGCAGTACTTTTCGTGCCCACTCATAATGCGGCTTCATTTCATTCATTTTATTGGCATACTCACTTTTCTGTACACCGACTGTCCCACGCTCGTGTTCCATAATGGAGAGCGCATCTAAATATTCTTCATGCGTCACGACATGGAGCGCGTTGACAATATTAATATGCGTCGGATGAATCACCGTTTTCCCAATCAACCCATTTAACCGATCGAGCTGTACTTCCTTGATGAGCCCTTCTGTAGCCGATACGGTCTGTTTTGCCACCACACTGCCTGTCTGCCCATTGTGTTCCATCGTTGCATCAAAGTATTCCCATACGCTACCCGACATGACAAACGGATAATCACTACGACCAAACACATTAAAAATATCAGCCAAACAATCTCGTACAACAACAATGTCATACAAGCTTGTCTGCTGTGTCCGACGAATCCCGTAAAGCCCTGAAAAATCGGTTGTACCAATTCGAATATTTAAAATCGCCTCATAATGATGCATTAATTTCTGCCGAATCATTATCAAATTATGTGCCCGTTGTTCCTTATATAAAATATCGCCCGTCTCTAAAATCGGCATCCCGTAAAGGGTATAACCTTTTTTTCGCTGTGCTTGTAATACCGTTAAATACTCGTCCGCGTTGTCCAACGAAAACTTCGGAAAGACATAGCCCGTTAACAGGTGTTGTAAAGCACCCAGCATTGCGGTTAATTGTGCTAATTGTGCGGGATGACGTACACGAATAAATAACAATGGGAGCTCTTCCTGCTTCATGTCTCCATACTGTAGCGCAATCGCAAGCACCTCTAGGGTCTCATACACATTTTGTAGTGCGCTTGCCACTTGTAAATCCCCAACTGCATCTTCCAAATCCACTACAACAGACGTGACGTTCGGAAACTTTTTGCTCATTAAATCTTGTGCTATATGTGGTTTTGTCGCAGGCATATAAAGCGTCGCACCTAAGCAATAGGCCAGATGCTCCTTACTGCTCTCTTTTGAAAAGACAGTCGGTCGCTTATAAAAAAACGTTGCTAATGCTTCGTCACGTAGATTCATAAAAAAACGCATAAAACCCTCCATTGAAAAGAAAAAGCTGCTCCTCTTGTGGAACAGCTCCCCTCTCTTGATCGATTAAAGTGGTAATGACTAGAAAAACATCGCTCAAGCAAGATGATTGCCTCATCTTTGCAAAACGCTTACCGATTCATCAAAAATCGGTTATACCGATAAGCCATACGTTCGTACTAATGCCGCTAACCCGCCTTGATAGCCTGAACCGACCGCATTAAATTTCCAGTCTTGGTTGTGACGGTATAGTTCACAGAAAACTACGGCTGTCTCAATGGAGAAATCTTCCCCTAAATCAAAACGCAGTACTTCATTATTCGTATCTTCATTAATTAAGCGCACGAACGCATTGGAAACTTGCCCAAAGTTTTGACGGCGTGCTTCTGCCTCATGAATCGTCACTGTAATCGCGATACGATCCACGGAAGCTGGCACTTTGGATAAGTCCACTTTCAGTTGCTCGTCGTCCCCATCGCCCTCACCTGTCCGATTGTCGCCTGTATGGATAACAGAGCCGTCCGTGCTTTGTAAGTTATTATAAAAAATGAAGTCTAACTCATTACGGCATTTACCGTCAGCGCCTAAAATGAAAGCACATGCATCTAAATCAAAGTCCTGGCCACCATCGAAGTTCTTCACATCCCAGCCTAAACCAATGATAATTCGCTGTAGTGAAGGGTCACTTTTTGTTAAATCAATCCGTTGACCTTTGCTTAACTGAATCGCCATAAAACCTCTCCTTTATCCAACTTGTAGACCGAAATCTTTACATAAAGCGGCTAGGCCCCCTTGATAACCTGAACCAATCGCAGAGAACTTCCACTCGCCGTTATGACGATACAATTCCCCTACTACAAGTGCTGTTTCAATGGAGAAATCTTCCCCTAAGTCATAACGAATTAATTCCTCACCTGTCGCATCATTCACAATGCGAATAAATGCATTGGATACCATACCAAAATTTTGGTTACGGCTCTCTGCTTCGTGGATCGTTACAGTAAATGTGATTTTTTGTATAGTAGCTGGTACATCTGTTAATGTCACATATACGACTTCATCATCCCCATCACCTTTACCTGTTAAGTTGTCACCTGAATGGACAACAGAACCCGCACCACCTGTTGTATTATTATAGAAAACGAAATCACTCGGGTCCTTTACTTTCCCCGTTTCATCTAATAAGAAAATCGATGAATCTAAGTCAAAATCGTTCCCTCCGTCGTATTTATTTGTATCCCAGCCTAAACCAATCATCACTTTTTTAATACCAGGGTTTGTTTTTGTTAAATCAACCTTTTGACCTTTTGCTAATGAAACAACCATTTTCAATTTCCCCCTTTAATGTTATGTAAAGCGCGCACAAACATCGCCTAATTTTAAATCTTGTGTCCCTGTACCAATTGCACCAAACTTCCATTCCCCATTGTGACGATAAATTTCGCCGGTAATGAGTGCCGTTTGATTTTGATAATCTTCTGATAAATTATAACGAATTAATTCACTATTATTTGATGGATCGATGACACGAATGTAAGCATTGCGAATCATACCGAAGTGTTGTTTACGACCTTGTGCATCATAAATGTTAACGACAAACACGAGTTTATTAAACTGCGCCGGTACAGCATTTAAGCTCACAATGATGGATTCATCATCCCCATCGCCTTGACCTGTTAAATTATCACCTGAATGGACAACAGAGCTACATACACTCGTTGTTCTACCAAAATAGATGACATTCTCTTGGCTCACTAGTTTGTCATTTTGTAACATCAGAACGGATGCATCACAGTCAATATTCGGTTGTGAACTTCCACCGCCGCCAAATAGACCGCCTAAAAAGCCACCACCACCGCTACGTTGTTCTACAGGGTCCCAGCCAAGGCCGATAATTACTTTATTTAACCCTGCATTTCCTTTGGTTAAATCGACGCGCTGTCCCTTTTGGAGATTGACTACCAATTAAACACACTCCTTTTCTATTCGAATTATCTAACAATTTAAATATTAACATCTCAAAAATTTTTTTCCAATTAATGCGCCCACTTAAAAATCTCTTCGCTTAATACGATTGAAAATATTTTTTAATGACATGCGCTTATTTTTCGTTGATTGTGTTGTTTCGACAAATACATCGTCTAATGTTAAATGAAACTCAATTTTTTCAAGACGGTGTGTCATGACAATTGGCTCTGCTAAAAATAATTCAATATTATTCCCGCCACCTGGAGAGAAAATGAACACATCAAACCCTAAAAATGCAAGAAACACTAAAAACAATGCATCGGTACGTTGCATCTTGGCATCTTCTTCTATAAAGAGAATATACTTCGGATTTTCATAGCTATAGTCAAACTGACGATACAGCTTCAGTATTTCAGTCGGGATTTTGAAAAGCTGCCCCATGATGAATCCTTTATAATCGACATCTGTTTCGTGTGGCAGACGTTGAATGATTTGCATGTCTATTAAACGGATTAATGTTTTAGCGATATTTCGCTGATTAGGGATGGGTAAATCTTTATACGGCCAGTTCACCATTTGAATCATTTTTTCGGCATCAAGTTCACCGTTTATACTCGCATCTTGCACATAAAACTGCATATTTGCTCGCTGTGGTTCGATGAGTGGAAACGTATGCTCCACATACGATAGCGCGCTTGCTTTTAATCGTTTTAGTTGATTTGCATATTCCCGCATATCCGCGGATACACCATCGATTTTCCCAAAAAGGACCGGTAAATATACATATTGTTCATCTGCATCGAACCCTTCGCGATGTTCAAGCTTTGCCTCACTTAAAATGAACATTTCATCGTACGTTGTATTTAACAAAATAGCCCTTGGTTCATGCTCCATGTATTTCCACGGATAATTAATTTTCGACGATTCATAGAAGTTTTGTTTTATATTTTCATACGTTCGGGCAGTGACTGTTTGTACTTGTAATGGTTTTTCATATGGAAACTCAAATAAGTCGCATGTTGCAGCAAGCTTTGTGACCGGTAGACCGTGTAGCCCATACTTGGCCATTGGGTCTTCCCCAGTAGGCTCAAAGATAACAATGTCGCAACCAAATAAGTACAAGAAATACATAAAGTATGCTTCACTTTCTGTCATTGGGCCATACCATAAAATTTTCGGCATCTGCACTTCATAACGTGTCTCCTCTAGCCAAAGCGGGAAGTAATGCTTAGACCACTTCACGAAATCTAACACAATTCGCTGTAAGTTCGGATGTGCTAAATGAGGATACTTGTGATCGATTAACTCTAACCATGCTTTAAAAGCTTGCATCATTTGGTCTTTATAATCCGTCTGTATTAACGGAAGCAATTGCTTTGCGACAAAAAACGCCAACATGCGGTTGAGCGATAACGGAGCTTGCTTATGTATTTGCAAAATATTAATAATTTCTGTTCTTGTTTGTGCATCTATTGTTTTTGGCAACCCGTCAAATAGTCGTGTCCAGCCAATCGGCAATGCTTGTAAGTTATATAAATATTCCTTCATCGTATGTTCATCATCAAAAACACCGAGCATTGTTTGGGCGATACGCGTATATCGAATACTTTCCCCTCTTTTTTCATACATAGGTCTTACTTGTAGCGGCTGCGTAATGACGCTTTCCCATTGTTGCTCTAAAGCATCGGTCAAATCTAGTGGTTGCAATACAATCACTATGCTCACCCCTTCATTTAACAAATAGTTCCTTAAATTATACGTTATTTCACATCTTAAGAATATGAATTACTCTTTTTTTAAAAATAGCGCATGATTTGGGCTTTAACCCTTGTCCTGAAAGAGATAACGCTTTCATTGTGACATTTTCTTTAATTTTTAGAATAAATGAAATATTAATAACATTTCGTCTGTATTTTATGATAGAATTAGTCAATGTTTTTCAATAACGGAGGTTACATATAATATGGAAGAAGTTGCTCAACCAAAAACCGTGGCGGTCGAGAACGTATTAATCGCACATCATTTTTTAAAAGATGTCGTCGTTCATACGCCACTTCAAAAAAATGATTATTTATCGGAAAAGTACGGCGCAACAATTTATTTCAAACGAGAAGACTTGCAACACGTGCGCTCATTTAAGCTACGTGGCGCTTACTATAAAATTAAAAAGATCGAAGCAGAGGCACGCGAAAAAGGCGTTGTTTGTGCCAGTGCAGGCAATCATGCACAAGGTGTAGCTTATGCATGTGCACACTTAAAAATTCACGCAAAAATTTTCATGCCAAAAACAACACCGAAACAAAAAATCGGACAAGTGCGCATGTTTGGTCGCGAATTCGTGGAAATCATTTTATCAGGTGATACATTTGATGATTCAGCAGCAAGTGCACTTGAATATTGTGAAGAACACGATATGATTTTTATTCACCCATTTGACGATATGGATGTCATGGCGGGTCAAGGTTCCGTAGCGGTAGAAGTGATGAATGATATCGAGGAGCCAATCGATTTCATTTTCGGTAGTGTTGGCGGTGGTGGTTTAATGTCTGGTGTATCCGCCTACGTAAAAAATCTATCTCCACATACAAAAGTCATTGGGGTAGAACCTGCTGGCGCTGGTAGTATGAAAGCGGCTATGGAACAAGGTGGTCCTGTGACACTGGATTGGATTGATAAGTTCGTGGATGGTGCTGCCGTACAATGTGTCGGCCAAGAAACATACAATGTATGTCAGCGTTATTTAGATGATATGGTGCTTGTACCAGAAGGAAAAGTATGTACAACAATTTTAGATTTATATAATAAACATGCGATTATTGCAGAGCCTGCTGGGGCATTACCGGTCGCTGCACTGGATTTCTATGCAGATCAAATTCGTGGAAAATCGGTCGTTGTCATTATCTCAGGTGGGAATAACGATATCGGTCGTATGCAAGAAATTAAAGAAAAATCGTTATTATATGAAGGGTTACTGTACTATTTTATCGTCAACTTCCCACAACGTGCGGGAGCACTTCGCCAATTCTTAACGGAAGTACTTGG
This sequence comes from Lysinibacillus sp. RU7, assembly GCF_057837305.1. Classification (NCBI taxonomy): domain Bacteria; kingdom Bacillati; phylum Bacillota; class Bacilli; order Caryophanales; family Bacillaceae; genus Lysinibacillus; species Lysinibacillus sp. RU7. The sequence continues at coordinate 254,922 of NZ_JBYQFK010000002.1, forward strand.
CCCAACGGATGATATTACGCATTTCGAGTACACAAAAAAGAACAATAAAGAAAGCGGTCCTGCATTAGTCGGTATCGAAGTACTCGACCGCGCAGATTACCCTGAGCTACTCCAACGCATGAAAGCAAACGGATTTGAATATAAAGAAGTAAACAAAGACAGTACACTATTTGGGCTGTTAGTGTAAATACCACGTAGAAACCCGCGCATTTGAGTAATGCGCGGGTTTTTATCAGCGTTTTTTCCTGAGTTATCAGCGATTTCTGTGATATATCAGCGAATTCACTTCACTTATCGGCGATTTTTCAAAAATATCAGCGATTCGATAACGACGCCCTTCCAATGATAGCTTTACTATTTGAGAAAATAACGGCATATTCTATTGGTAAGGACTCCCCCGATTAACTGGTGAAGGGCTGACACGTGCGTTTTACTTGATCGATTGGGTTTCTAAATCCTTCTACCTTTCCATCTTGCTTTATTCTAATAAACTGGTGCTTTTCTTCATCGAAATGAATTTCGACTATAATATTTTTAATTTCAATGATTAACATAAACTGCTTACATACAAAAACGGTATCAACCTGATAAGAAAAACCATTGAGATCGAATGAGTAATCGTGGAATAATGCATATTCATATCTTGCCAACGCAAATCTACATACTGTTCTCCCGCATACCTAGCTTCTATTTTAAGCAACTCATCTTCTAATTCCGAAAATCCTCTTCTCATCGCACATTGCAGTTTCCTCAATTTTTCTGACACACTTCTATTGAAGATAATCATCCATCCCCCTCCTTACTTTGGAGTATAGAAAAGGCGGGATTCTTTTTCCAATGAAAATAACAAAATTCACCAAACTCGTAATTTGGTGAATTTTATTTCCTGGGTAATAGATTAAAACACGACAAAAAAAGACAATGCCACCAAGGCAGCATTGCCTCCCAATATTAACCTAATAATGCACGGTCTGAGTTCATTTTCTCGCCACGAATACGTTCGAACTCTGCCATTAAATCTGGAATCGTTAAATCTGGTTTACGATCCGCACCGACCTGTAAAATAATTTGCCCTTTATCCATCATAATGAGGCGATTGCCAAGGTCCAGTGCCTGTTGCATATTGTGTGTAACCATCAATGTTGTTAAATTATCAGCTTCTACAAGTTCCTTCGTTAAACGTGTAATCAAATCTGCGCGAGACGGATCAAGTGCTGCGGTATGCTCGTCTAGCAATAAAATAGATGGTTTCGTAAATGTCGCCATCAACAGTGATAACGCTTGTCGCTCACCACCTGAAAGTAAACCGACTTTTGCAGATAACCGATTCTCCAAATTTAGCCCTAAACGCTCAAGTGATGTTTTAAAGTAATCGCGTCGCTTCTTATCGACACCAAAACGGAGGGTACGCTTTGCATTGCGCGAATAAGCAATCGCTAAATTTTCTTCAATCGTCATCGATGGTGCTGTACCGGCCATCGGATCTTGGAATACGCGACCGATAAAATGTGAGCGTTTATATTCTGGTAAGCGCGTCACATCATTGCCATTAATCGATACGGTACCAATGTCCGGCGTCAATGCACCGGAAATCATATTCATCATCGTTGATTTCCCTGCACCATTACTCCCGATAATCGTCACAAAATCACCAGGTGCTAAATGCAAATTAATGTGATCTAAAGCCACCTTTTCATCTGGTGTACCTTCATTGAAAATTTTGTTAATACCATCTAATTTAAGCAAGTGGCTCCCCTCCTTGCTCTACTGTTCGTACTGAAGATTTACGCTCTGCAATACGTCTTGCTTTTCGTTTTTTCTCTTTTTGCTTATCGATAATTTGTGGAATGACTAACGCTAAAATAACAATTGCAGCTGTAATTAGCTTCATATCCCCTGTATCTAAAAATTCCACACGAAGAGCAAACGCATAAATGATACGGTAAATAATGGCCCCTATGACAACCGCAAACGTAGTACGTACAATTGTCTTTGTACCGAAAATAGCTTCCCCAATAATGACAGAAGCAAGACCAATTACAATCATTCCGACACCCATTTGAACGTCAGAAAACTTCGAGTATTGCGCGATTAATGCACCTGCAAAAGCGACCATCGCATTCGATAAACCAAGGCCCAGAATAATAAGTGAATCTGTATTTGCCGAAAAACTACGAATCATACGTTTGTTATCACCCGTAGCACGAATAGCTAAACCGACCTCTGTTTTTAAGAACCAATCAGCGATTAATTTGATTGCTATTGTAATAATTAATACGACTAAAATGGTCCCATATGTTGATGGAAGTGACGTAAGCCCCATCCCGCCCAACATATCGTTAATAGCGTCATCAATTCCTAATCCAGCCCAAAAGCTTTGGAACTGTGTAAAGAGCGTATCGGTTGTTAATAAAGGAACATTGGAAATACCTGTCGCGCTTTCCTTTGTTGTACCCATAATTCGAAGATTAATGGAATATAGGGCAATCATCATTAAAATCCCTGAAAGCAGTGGATTTATTTTTCCTTTTGTGTGTAAAAGTCCTGTCATACATCCTGCAATAAATCCAGCTACTATCGCGACTAATGTAGCTATGATAGGGTTGTAGCCCAGCACGATCATTGCCGCTGCTGTTGCCGCCCCTGTAACAAAGCTTCCATCAACCGTTAAATCCGGAAAATCTAACACTCGGAATGTTAAGTACACCCCGAGTGCCATAATTGCATAGATGATTCCTTGCTCAACAGAACCGAATAGAGCTGTAAACATATTGAATCATCTCCTAAGTTATTTATTCGATTACTTCTGCATTCCAAGTATCTTTAATTTTAAGGCCTAAATTGTCTGCAGTTGCTTTATTGATTGCAAGCTTTAAGTTACCTGGATATGTCGCTGGAATCTCGCCAGCTGATTTACCATCTTTTAAAATTTCAGCAGCCTTTTGTCCCGCCTCATAACCGATATCGTAATATTCAAACCCGTAAGCTGCTAATCCGCCACGTGCTACAGAGTCTAGCTCGCCAACGATTAACGGTAATTGATTTGTATTAGCTACATCGATAACTGATTCAAGTGCGTTTACAACCGTGTTATCTGTAATAATGTATAAAGAATCTACTTTACCAAGTAATGATTCTGTCGCTTGCTTTACTTCAGTTGAAGCCGATACTGCTGCTTCAACAAGCGTTAACCCTTGTGCTTCCAATGCAGCTTTTACTTGCTCCACTTGTGCAACAGAGTTTTGCTCACCTGTGTTATATACTGTCCCAACCTTTTTCGCACCTAGCTCCTCTTTTAGGAACTTCACTGTATTAGCGATTGTATCTGGGTGTAAGTCGACAGTACCTGTCACATTGCCACCTGGTGCTTCCATAGAAGCGATTAACTCTGCCCCCACTGCATCTGTTACAGATGTGAAGACAATTGGAATATCAGCTGTTGCTGATTTTGCTGCTTGCGCTGAAGGTGTTGAGTTCGCAAAAATTAAATCTACTCCGTCCCCTACTAACTTTTGTGCAATTGTTACAGTCTGGCTTGTATCACCACTTGCTGAATTGTATTGATACTCTACATCTAGCCCAGCATCTTCAAGTGCTTTTTGGAACCCTTCATATGCCGCATCTAATGATGGATGCTCAACAATTTGTGTCACACCGATTACGTATGTTTCTTCCGGTGCCGCATCACCACCTGATGAACCTGTTGATGCATCCGACGAGCTTGTGTCGTCACTGTTACATGCCGCAAGCATTAATGCTAACGCTGCTGACGATAAAAATGAAAACTTTTTCAAAGTAATAGCCATTTCTGTTATCCCCCTAGAACTATTTATCTATTTGCACTTTGCCGATTCAACTTAGCAAAGTATGAATGTACCGCTATCTTACACTCATATTATCTGACAGTCAATAACATTATGAATTTTCTAAATAATAGAAATCTACTTTCGGATATTTTTACGCTTTAAAGCGCTAAATTGATGAGTTATTTATCATGTAAATATCAAAAATACTTCTAGCAATTTTCTAATAATTAATTGTTGTTATCTAGTATTTAAGTCTAGTTCGATGGGGAAGGCAGACTTAAAAAAGAGACTTTCTTTTACGTGCGGAAAGGGTTCTATTGTTGTGGAATGTACATTTTCTAAATCCCTTTAGAATGAATGCTATTTTCAGTTACATCACGCCCTCCCTTTTAAGAGAATGATTTTATTCACACATGGCGTATAGCATGATCAGCACAAACGCCTAATGAATCATACATCTCAAATATTCTTTACTATTTATCTATTCCGATTTATAAGATATTTGACGATAGCCATCTATTATACTAAAATATTACTTCGTGCTAAGTCGCCGTGGTTCGAAACCATCCCACGTAAAAAAACTAGGAGGAATATAAATATGAAGGTTAAATTTATGGCAACGACAGGGATTATTGCAGCGCTTTATATTGCTGTGACAATGCTCGTTGCACCGTTTGGATTTACAGAAGTGCAGTTCCGTATTTCTGAAATATTCAATCATTTAGTAGCATTTAATCCTCGTTTTTCAATCGGGATTATACTAGGAGTATTTATTTCTAACATGTTTTCACCATTAGGATTGTATGACCTTATTTTCGGTGTTGCACACTCCATCATTACGATTTCAATTTTTGTATTGATTTGTAAATTTGTGAAAAATATTATAGTACGTTTAGTATTAAATACGCTCCTATTTACATTTACAATGTTTATTATTGCCTTCGAATTAAATCTCGCACTAGAGCTACCTTTCTTCTGGACATGGTTAACCGTAGCTGCGGGTGAATTTGTCGTATTGGCAGTAGGTGCACCGATTATGTACCTATTAAATAAGCGTTTAAATTTCAAAAATTTAATTTAAAATTTTTCAATCGAGCGGTGACTGTGCCGCTCGATTTTTTTGTGGATAGCATTCTTGCATATTATTATTTTCTGAAAATATTGACTTATTATTATTTTCCCCGTACAATGACAGTAGTTATATTGTTCGGGTTGGTTGAAGATTATGGGTAGCTGTAATCGCCATACGAGCAGAGTGAAGAATAGCTGAGCAAATTGATGAATAAGAAGAGTAGCAAGCAGCAAAATGTTTAGAGAGCACGTGGTTGGTGGGAACGTGTCATTTTCACTTGTGAATGGGCCTTATGAGAGTCGCTAGCATAAGTTGGCGAACGGGATATCTCACGTTAAGAGATTCGAGATGGGAGCTTTTTAGCTTCAACTTGAGGTGGCAACGCGGTTTATATCGTCCTCTACAAAAAGTATTTATGCTTTTTGTAGAGGACTTTTTTATTTTACAAGAGTGGAGTGAGGATGTTGATTAAACACACATTACGTACGACGATTAAAAGAGTAAATGGCGATTGTTTAACACCTGTATTAATTTTCAATCGCCTACAAGGGACACGAAAATTTTTATTGGAAAGTTCAGCGAAGCACGAAACGACAGGACGCTATTCATTTATCGGGGCGAACCCACGCAAAACATACACAGGATCAAATACAACATTAACAGAAAATTCGCATCTAACAGGACAGTCTTACAGCTACGAAGGGGATTTAGTGCGTTCATTAAAGCAGGTCATGCCACGTGTTTCGAATCACACAGAATATCCATTCACAGGCGGGGCAATCGGTTATATTCGCTTCAACCGTGAACAAAGCACGATTCCAGCTGTCAATTTCCATGTATATGACACCATTGTAATTTTTGATCATGTAACAGATGAATTCACAATCGTCCATACAAACATCGATGCAGAAATAAAAGAGCCCAATATCGACGACATCATTGACCAAATTTTAAACGGAACAGCAATCTCGCAAACTGAATTTTCAATGGGTGAATTCACAGAACAAACGACACTAGCCCAATTTGAAGCACAAGTAAAAAAGGCACAAGACGTGATGGTAGAAGGAGAAGCAACGGAAATCGTCCTGTCACGAAAACTGCAAGCGGAGTTCTCAGGGGATGCATTTTCCCTCTATCGTGATTTACGTGTGAAACTGCCTTCCCCTTATTTATACTATATCGAATTTGATGACCATACAGTGATTGGTGCGTCGCCAGAAAGTATTGTGACGGTATATGACGGAAAATTAAAAACAACAACCGCAACAGATATTGAAGCCATTTCTGTAAAAGAATCACTTCAATATGATGGGCATACAGCTTCCGGTATCCTCTCCCCTACTTTGCACGCGATTGATGCATTAACGCATTTATTACCTGCAGATAGTGTAACAGGAAAATCAAAAAAGGTAGCCCTACAAGCGATTCAAGAAATCGAGCCTGAACAGCGCGCGCTTTATGGTGGGGCAATCGGTTATATCGGCTTTAACGGTCAAATTGACTTTGCCTTAGCCTCTCGTACAATGCTTTTACAACACGAGCAAGCAACAACAGAAATCGGTGCGACGGTTACAGCAAATAGTAATCCGCAAGAGCTATATCAACAAACACAGGCACTTTTGCAAGTGAAGAAAGGATGAATACGATGACTTTACAAGTCTACACAACGCGTGTCACAAGCGGTGAAAACTTACTATTAGGTGAAATGGTGCAAGCCGCGCAACTTGTTTTCAATGAAGAAACGCCAAAAGAACAGATCGCAAACTTTCTTCTCGCATTACGTGCAAAAGGTGAAACAGCCCATGAAATAGCTGGCCTTGCTTCTGTGATGCGGTCGCATGCTGTGCAAGTAGATGTACCTGAAGGCATTTACATCGATAACTGTGGTACAGGTGGCGATGGGTTACAAAGCTTTAATATCTCCACAACCGCTGCATTCGTCCTAGCTGGTGGTGGACTGCTTGTCGCAAAACATGGGAACCGAAAAGTTTCAAGCTTATCTGGCAGCTCAGATGTATTAGAAGCACTTGGAATCGGGCTTTTATCCAATCTTGAACAAACAACCGAATTATTAACACAAGAAGGAATTGCCTTTTTACATGCACCGAATATGCATCCAAAGCTAGGGCGTATCGGTGAAGTACGACGCGCAATTGGCAAGCCGACGATTTTTAATATGGTTGGTCCGCTTACAAATCCCGTCCCATTACAAACACAATTTGTCGGCATTAACCGCCCTGAATTTACAACAGATTATGCACAAGTACTGCATATGCTTGGTCGCAAGCGGGCAATGGTTGTATCGGGGGCTCGCGGGATGGATGAGGCCTCACTCGAAGGGGAAAATACATTTGTCTTACTCGATCACGGCGATATTTTACCGTTTAAACTCCGCGCTGAGGATGTTGGGTTAACACCGCAGCCACTTGAAGCAATTCGCGGCGGAAATGCAGAGGAAAATGCCGTCATCTTACGCGAGCTACTTGCGGGCAAACAAAGCGCCTACTTTGACACGGTTGTGTTAAATGCGGGAATCGGCTTTTTTGCTTACGGCTTAGCAGAAACGATGAAAGAAGGCATTGAGATGGCGAAGGACAGTATTTTCTCAGGACGTGCAATGGATAAACTCCATGCCGTTGTCGCATATAGCCAAAAAATGAAGGAAGCAGGTGCCAATACATGACGATTTTAGATCAAATCCTTGACCATAAAAAAACAGAATTACCGGGCTTAAAAGCAAATACACCACAATTTAAAACGGTAGAAAAACAGCGCCCGTCTCTTTATGAAACGCTGATTCGTGCAAACCGTCTGCAAGTGATTTCAGAAATGAAGCGTGCCTCTCCTTCAAAGGGCGATATTGCGACACATATTGAACCAGTCGAGCAAGCAACACAATACGAAAAAGCAGGAGCTGCTTGTATCTCGGTCTTAACAGAGCGCAAATATTTCAAAGGCTCTTATGAAGATTTACATGCCGTCGCAAATGCTGTGAACATACCTGTATTATGTAAAGATTTCATTATCGATGAAGTGCAAATCGATTATGCGAAAGCAGCCGGCGCTTCCGTTATTTTACTCATCGTGGCGGCTTTAACAGATGAAGCATTAGCTAGACTGCATCAATACGCAAGTCAACACGGACTGGAAGTGCTCGTAGAAGTACATGACGTAGCAGAATTAGAGCGTGCCTTAGCGATTGATGCACGTATTATCGGTGTGAATAACCGGAACTTAAAAACATTTGAAGTCGATTTAAAGCAAACAGAAACGATTGCTCGTGCATTTAACCGTAACGATATTGCATTCATTTCTGAAAGTGGCATTTGGAATGAACAGGATGCCACACTTGTCGCGAGCTACGGAGCGAAAGCAGTCTTAGTGGGCGAATCGTTAATGCGCAGCGGCAATGTTGTAGCAGACCTGCAATCATTACAAATCGAGCTGAAAGTTGGCGAGGCACAATGACATTCGTCAAAATTTGCGGATTAAAGGAACCAGAGCACGTACAAACAGCTGTCGATGCAGGGGCAAATTTCATTGGCTTCGTCTTTGCGCCAAGTAAACGTGAAGTGACAATCGAACAGGCACAAACTTTAGCCAAGTACATTCCCGAAAACGTGAAAAAGGTCGGGGTCTTTGTCAATGCGGATGAAGGCTTTTTAAAAGAGGTATACGAAAAAGTACCCCTTGATTACATTCAATATCACGGCGATGAAACAAATGCGTTCATTCAACAAATCGGACTACCTGCCATTAAAGCATTTTCTATTCGCACTCAGGAAGATGTCGCAACGGCAGCGAGCTATGCTGTCGATTATTACTTATTTGATGCACCTGGTACAGATTACCGTGGTGGTAGCGGGCATACGTTTGATTGGTCATTACTTGAACAATCGAATATTCCACGTGAAAAAGTCATCTTAGCAGGTGGACTAAACCCTGCCAATATCGCCGAGGCCATTCAGCTTGTGCAACCATTTGGCGTTGATGTGTCAAGTGGTGTCGAGCAAGATGGTGTGAAAAATCATGCGTTAATCCAAAGTTTTTTACAAGCAGCTAAAGGAGCGAAAACACTATGACAACAGGACGTTTCGGGGCATACGGCGGACAATTCGTACCGGAAACTTTAATGACCCCATTAATCGAGCTTGAAAAAGCCTACAACGAAGCAAAGCAAGACCCTACTTTTACTGAGGAGTTACATTACTACTTAAAAAACTATGTAGGGCGTGAAACACCGCTTTATTTCGCTGAGCGTTTAACGGAAAAATGTGGCGGTGCAAAAATTTATTTAAAGCGAGAAGATTTGAACCATACAGGGGCACACAAAATCAATAATGCACTTGGGCAGGCACTTCTTGCCATTCGTATGGGGAAAAAGAAAATCGTCGCTGAAACAGGTGCTGGTCAACACGGAGTAGCAACAGCTACAGCGTGTGCCCTGCTCAACCTTGAATGTATCGTGTATATGGGTGCTGAAGATGTGAAACGCCAAGCACTCAACGTATTCCGTATGGAGCTTCTTGGGGCGAAAGTAGTCGCAGTGGAAAAAGGCTCGGCTACATTAAAAGATGCGGTAAACGAAGCGCTTCGTCACTGGGTGACACATGTTGAAGATACACACTATATTTTAGGGTCAGCTTTAGGTCCTCACCCATTCCCAACGATTGTACGTGATTTCCAACGCGTCATTGGGGATGAGTCACGCGCACAAATTCAAGAACAAGCAGGTCGCCTACCCGATGCGGTCGTCGCTTGTGTGGGCGGTGGTAGTAATGCAATTGGTATGTTCTACCCGTTCGTTGAAGACCACGATGTGAAATTAGTCGGAGTAGAAGCAGCAGGTAGTGGGATTAAAACAGGTAAGCATGCTGCGGCCATTGCTGGCGGACAAAAAGGCGTATTACACGGGGCATACATGTACCTACTTCAAGATGAAAATGGTTTTGTCCAAGAGGCACATTCCATTTCAGCAGGTCTTGACTACCCTGCTGTCGGTCCAGAGCATTGCTATTTATCGGATATTGGTCGTGCAACCTATGATGCGGTGACAGATCAACAAGCACTGGAAGGCGTGAAACTCCTTTGTGCGACAGAAGGCATTTTACCTGCATTAGAAAGTGCACATGCCATTTACTACACATCACAGCTAGCAGCAACTATGACAAAAGATGACATCATCGTCGTTTGTTTATCAGGACGTGGTGACAAAGACGTACACACATTAATCGACGCAATGGGAGGACAGGTGCAATGACATTACAACAAGCAATTGAACAAGTAAATGCGCGGGGTGATCAGGCATTTGTTCCTTATATTATGGCGGGTGATGGTGGACTCGAAGCGCTTCGTCATACGATTCTACGTTTACAAGAGCTTGGCGTGACGGCTATTGAAGTCGGTATCCCGTTTACAGACCCTGTGGCAGACGGTCCTACAATTGAAGAAGCTGGTGAACGTGCACTCGCAAACGGTACGAACTTACGCAATGTATTAGCGACATTAAAGGAATTTGCAGCTGAAGTCACAATTCCACTTGTTGCGATGACATATTTAAACCCTATTTTAGCTTACGGGGTGACAGCCTTTGCACGTGATGCGTATGAGGCAGGTATTCGTGGATTAATCGTACCTGATATGCCACTCGAGGAAAGTACTATTATTCATGAAGAGCTTCGTGCAGCAGGCATCTCGCTTGTACAGCTTGTCTCTTTAACAAGCCCGCCAGAACGTATTGCCAAACTAGCGAAAGCAAGTGAAGGCTTTATTTATGCGGTAACAGTAAACGGCATTACAGGTGCACGTGCCGATTTCGCTAGCAATTTAGCTACGCATTTTGCACAATTAAAATCATACAGTGCTATCCCTGTTTTAGCTGGGTTCGGTATTTCGACACCCGAACACGTTGCTAATTTTGGTGCATTTAGCGACGGAGTCATCGTTGGTAGTAAAATTGTAGACGCTTTAGCGAATGACGACTGGGACACAATTGAGCAACTTATAAAAGCATCTAAACAAATGGAGGTAAAGTAAATGGAAGCAACAAAACAACGTGGCTATTTTGGTGAATTTGGTGGTAGTCAAGTACCGCCAGAGTTACAAAAAGTATTAGATATTTTAGAGGAAAACTTTGAGAAGTATAAAGATGATGAAGACTTCAACCAAGAGTTAAACTACTATTTCGAAGAATATGTAGGACGTAAATCTCCGCTTTATTTTGCTGAAAACTTAACGAAACAGTGTGGCGGCGCAAAAATTTATTTAAAGCGTGAAGATTTAAATCATACAGGCTCACATAAAATTAACAACGTATTAGGGCAAATTTTACTTGCGAAACGCATGGGTGCCAAACGCATCATTGCCGAAACAGGTGCAGGTCAACACGGGGTAGCAACAGCGACTGTCTGTGCGATGTTCGGCATGGACTGTACAGTTTACATGGGCGCTGAGGATACAAAACGTCAAGCACTAAACGTATTCCGTATGGAGCTGTTAGGCGCAAAAGTCGTAGCGGTTGATAAAGGGCAAGGCCGTCTAAAAGATGCCGTCGATGAAGCGTTTGCAGACCTTGTGGAAAACTATGAACATACATTCTATTTACTCGGATCAGCGGTTGGTCCTCACCCATTCCCGACAATGGTGAAGCACTTCCAATCCGTTATTTCAAAAGAATCGAAAGCGCAGCATTTAGCGAAGGAAGGTAAACTGCCAACTGCGGTACTCGCTTGCGTTGGTGGCGGTAGTAATGCCATTGGTGCTTTTGCTGAATACATCGATGACGAAGACGTTCGATTAATTGGTATTGAGCCAGATAAAGCAGCGACAATGGCATACGGTACACCTGGTGATTTACACGGCTTCCGTTGCTTAGTACTGCAAGACGAAGAAGGCAATCCACTGCCAACGTATTCAATCGCAGCAGGTCTTGATTATCCTGGTGTTGGCCCTGAACATAGCTATTTAAAAACGACGGGTCGCGCTGAATATGTAGCCGTAACAAATGAAGAAGTACTGGAAGGCTTCCAAACGTTATCGAAGGTGGAAGGCATTATTCCAGCATTAGAATCTTCGCATGCGGTAGCCCATGCATTAAAATTAGCACCGACACTATCCCCAGAAGATAGTATTATCATCAACATTTCAGGTCGTGGTGATAAGGACGTTGAACAAGTATTTGAGATGTTGAAGAAGTAAAGTAACATGCGAAAAGATCCAGCTCAATTTTGAGCGGATCTTTTTTTGTTGGTTTTTGCTCGCGCCGGGGGTTTTGACCGGATACTGCCTCGTTTTGCCCGGATACCGCGGCTTTTTGACCGTTCAACGCGGGCTTTTGCTCGGATACAGTCAGGTTTTGCTCCCCCCTTCCTATTTACCCGTTTCCCTTATAAAATGAACAAAAAAAGAATCCCCCTCCTGTAACTGGAGAGAAGATTCTTTATTATTACAAACGATTAAAACTCATAATGATACGCTACTTTGTACAGAGCCATTAGTTCTTCATGTGTCGGTACTTTCGGGTTGTTGCCTGGGCTACCGCTTGCTAGCGCATCCGTTGTCATTTTCGGAATCGCCTCGTAAAATGCCTGTTCCTCAATGCCCCACTCTTTTAAGTTACCGATGCCCATCTTTTTACATAACACCTTGATTGACTCAATCGCAAAATCGGCTAGTTCTGCTTGCGTCATGCTGAGCCCTTCCGTATTAAAAAATGTACCTAAATCTGCTAGGCGATCTATGCAAGTATCCTTTGAATAGTCAAGCACTGTCGGTAGTAGCATCGCATTCGAAATGCCGTGTGGTACGTGGAATAGTGCGCCAATTGGACGCGACATCCCATGCACTAATGCGACAGATGCATTGGAAAACGCTAAGCCCGCTTGCAGAGAACCAAGAGCCATCGCCTCACGTGCATCTATATGATCCCCGTCTTCATACACTGTCAGCATATTTTCCACGATTAACTTCATCGCCGATAAGGCAAGCATATCTGTATACGGGTGGGCAAGTCGAGATAAATAGCTTTCCACCGCATGACTTAATGCATCGATTCCGGTTGCCGCTGTAATGGATGGTGGTGATGTTAATGTTAACACCGGGTCCACAATCGCCACATTGGGCATAAAGGCCGGCTGCTTAATCATCATTTTGATATCATTCGTCGTATCTGTAATGACTGTTGCATTCGTTGCCTCTGAACCTGTACCGGCTGTTGTCGGAATGGCCATATGCGGAACGGGCTCTTCACTTGCTACCTTTTTTAAATTCATATAGTCCCCGATATAGCCGCCATTTGTTGCGACAACCGCCACGGCCTTCGCTGTATCGATGCAGCTTCCACCACCAAGCGAAATGATGATGTCACATGCGGACTGCTGCAATACATCTAAAGCTTCTGTGACATACGTATCAACGGGTTCCGATGTTACCCCTAAATACGAAACCGCTTCTACCCCTTGCTCCTTCAATAAGACGCGACATTGGTCGACGAAGCCTAAACGATCCATAATCGGATCGCTCACAATCAGCGCCTTTGTACCTAGCTTTTTCGCCTGTACCCCTACCTCTTCAAAAGCATGGCGTCCATAAACTACAGTGGGTGGTGAGTATACTGTAAAAGTCGTTTTTGTTTGAATCATGTCCAGATCCCCCATTTTGATAAAGACTTTAGCTATTACTTGGGAAGGCAAATGTTGATGTATTCGTGACAGGTGCTGCCCAGCGTTCAGAAATCGTTTTTGTTTTTGTAAAGAAGCGTGCTTGGTCTGGCCCAAACATATGCCCTTCACCAAAACGAGAACCTTTAAAGCCTGCAAAATTATGATAGCCCACTGGAATTGGAATCGGCACATTCACTCCGACCATACCGACTTCAATTTCTGTTGTAAATTTGCGCGCCGCCGCTCCATCATTTGTGAAAATTGTGACACCATTTCCGAGCTCATGTTCATTAATTAACTGGATTGCTTCCTCTAGTGAGTGAACACGTACGACATTGCGTACAGGACCAAATACTTCTTGTTCGTAAATTTCCGTACCCGGTTTAACATGGTCAAATAACGTAGGACCAATAAAGAAGCCATTGGACTCTTTCACAATTTCTAACTCGCGCCCATCACATACAACGACTGCCCCTTCTTCTTCACCGCGCTTAATCGCTGCTAACACCATATCTTTTGATTGCTGTGAAATGACTGGACCAAAGTTTGTATCAGGCTCTGTATAGGCGCCCACTTTCAGTCCATCAATTTTGCGTTTTAAAATTTCTACAAGGCGCTCTGCTGTTTCCTCACCAACAGGCATAATTGTCGAAAGGGCCATACAGCGTTGTGAAGCAGCACCGTAAGCAGCTCCAATAAATGCGTCTGCTACTTGCTCTAAATCGGCATCCGGCATCACGACCATATTGTTTTTACCACCACCAAGAGCTGTCACACGCTTCCCGTATTTCGCTGCTGTTTCATAAATATATTTAGCGACTGGTGTGGAACCAACAAATGAAATCGCTTGGACGTTAGAGTTTTCTAATAATTCATTTACCGCTTCTTTATCGCCATTCACGACTGTCCAAATGCCATCTGGTAATCCTGCTTTTTTCCATAGTTCGCTCACAAATAGCGCGGTCATCGGTACTTTTTCTGATGCCTTTAAAATAACCGCATTGCCTACGGCGACAGCCATGCTCGTTTGTGCAAGTGGCACCATAATTGGGAAGTTAAATGGTGAAATAGCCGCAACAACACCTAGCGGATATTTCGCTGAGTATGCGTTAATTCCTCCACCAACATTGACCGAATACTCCCCTTTTACTAAATGCGGTGCACCAATTGCAAGATCCACCGATTCAATACCGCGCGTAATTTCCCCTTTTGCATCTTCGATTGTTTTACCGCTTTCTGTGCAAATTAGTTCTAGTAATTTATCTGTATTTTCCGTTAACAGGTTACGGAACTTTAAGACGATTTCCGCACGCTTTGCGACGGACACATCGCGCCACTGTGGGAATGCAGCCTGTGCTTTAGCGATTGCTTCACGTGTTTCTTCCGCTGTCGCTAACGGTACTTGTGCAATGACCTCTCCTGTTGTTGGATTGTACACCGAACCGTATCGTCCACTCGTTCCTTCCACCATTTCCCCACCGATGAAATGCGTTAACGTTTTTACTTCTTGTGCTGTTGGCATGCATAAATCCCCCTTAATTATGATTGAAGTGAAAATCCCCTAAGACTAAGCAAAAAATAACTAGTCAGTCTTCCTATTTTGTCGTAAGATAATAAAAACAAAATTTCGATGACCGCAGTCACTTAAATCATAATGTACGAAGTGAAATCCCGTCAACGGCTATTTTTTCTATTTTATTCTGTTTTTTTGTCGATAATTGTAAAGAGAGTAAAGGAGCGATTGGGTGGAACATTTAACAGAACGCCAACGAAAAGCACTTGAAACACGTGAAAAATTATTGAATAAATCGCTCGAGCTTTTTGGGACATATGGCTTCGAGCATGTATCGATTGAACAAATTACAAAAGCATGTGCTGTATCAAAAGGGACGTTTTATACTCATTTCCCTTCAAAATACGATGTCATTTTGGAAAAATTTAAACAGTTCGATTCATTTTACGATACAGTAGAGAAAAATATTGATCCAACACTGCCCGCTATCAAAAAAATTTTAATCATTTACGAAGAGCAAATGCGCTATCTGCTTCACGTAGTCGGGAAAGATGTATTAAGAACGGTGTATACAGCTGCGATGACCAGTCACGTAAAGCAAGATCATTACTTAATTAGTTCTGAGCGTAAAATTTTTCAAATTATTAATCGGTATATGGAGGAAGGCTTTGCATCTGGTGAGTTTAGACAAGATCTGACGATAGACGAAATGAAGTCCATGATTCAGCGTTGTATGCGCGCCAATGTGTATGACTGGCTCATTCATAATGAGACATTTGATTTAGTGAACGAAATGCGGGTGTTCACCGCTGTGATGCTCGAAGGATTAAAACATAAAAAAGGAGTTAGCGATTTTATTGAATAATCGTTAACTCCTTTATATTTTACCTACTTGGCGGTTGGTTGTGCCCAGTTAATTGGTGATAAACGGTCATTATCCGAGTTGTAGCTGCGGATAAATTTCTTGAATATTTTCACGCAGTTTCGCTTTTAGGAATTTCCCGACAGATGTTTTTGGAATCTCCTCTAAGAAGACGATATCATCTGGCATCCACCATTTCGCAAACTGCCCTTCTAAATACGTCATTAACTCCTCTTTTGTCACGGTAGATCCTTCCTTCACCACGACACAAGCAAGTGGGCGCTCCTGCCATTTCGGATGTGGGATAGCAATAACGGCTGCTTCAAATACTTCTGGGTGCGACATTAATCCGTTCTCTAAATCGACAGACGAAATCCACTCCCCACCAGATTTGATTAAATCCTTCGTGCGGTCTGTAATTTTAATGAAGCCCTCTTTCGAACGAACGGCGATATCACCTGTGTACAGCCAGCCGTCCTTCATCGCATCTGTTGTACGTTCGTCACGGAAGTATTCGCTCGCAATCCATGGGCCACGTAGGCGTAATTCGCCCATCGTCTCACCGTCCCACGGTACCTCCCCATCTTCATTGACAATGCTCGATTCGATACATGGCATCGTTAAGCCTTGCGTTGCGCGCGCTTCGATTTTGTCTTCAATAGCCCAATCATCCATTTTGCTTAAATAGTTGGATAGTGCCACGATTGGGGATGTTTCTGTCATCCCGTATACAACAACATAATTCACACCGTATTTCTCTTCAAAATGACGAATTAACGCTTTTGGTGAAGCGGAACCGCCAGCAAAAATAGTATGGAGTGAGCTTAAATCGCGTGGTTTCTTCTCGAGCTCCTGCTCTGCCCCAAGCCAAATCGTTGGTACGCCCGCTGTTTTTGTGACACCTTCTTGTTCGATAAAGTCTACAATTAATGCAGGTGTAAATTGTGGGCCAATTAAAACTTGTGTTGCCCCCACATTCACACTCGCAAATGGCATCCCCCACGCATTTACGTGGAACATTGGCACAATCGGCATAATGACGTCACGCTCTGAAATAGCCATCGAATCGGCCATCGACAGCATCATCGAATGAAGCACTATTGAGCGCTGTGTGTACACAACGCCTTTTGGATTGCCTGTCGTGGCACTTGTATAGCACATACCAGCTGGCATATTTTCATCTAAGTCTGTGGGGAACTCAAATGTCTCATCCGCTTCCGCCAGTAGCTCTTCATAGCTGAAAGCGTTCGGTAATGTCGTGTGTGGCAGTTCCCCATCTGCCATAATAATAAAATGCTCGACCGTTTTTAGCTCATCTTGTATTGATTCAATGATTGGTACTAAGTCTTCATCAATGATTAATATTTTATCTTCTGCATGATTAATAATGAATGAAACATGCTCCGGTGATAAACGGATGTTTACCATATGTAAGCATGCCCCTGCACATGGTACAGCGAAATATGCTTCTAAATGGCGATGTTGATTCCATGCAAACGAAGCGATTTTATCCCCTTTTTTCATCCCCAGCTTTGTGAGTGCATGTGCTAATTTACGCGTACGCTTTGCCCATTCTCCATACGTGAGGCGATGAACCATTGTATCGCTTGTTCGTGAAATAATTTGTTTATGTGCATAGTATGTTTCTGCACGTTTGAACATGTCCACTAATAACAGCGGTGTTTGCATCATAACCATCTTCCCCTTCTGTACATGAAATTTTTCCCAACACCTTAATTTTAATACATTATACTCGAATAAGTAAATAATCTTCTATTTCTAGCAAAAAATAGCTCTTAGATAAACTAAAAAACGGTAGCGCGTTTGCTACCGTTTTTTCCGACTGTAAACTGAACTGCCCAGAACTATTACAAGCGCAAATCCTTTCTTTTATACATTTCTTTTGTCGCTATGAGACAAAAAACAATGATTACTAGACCGATCACCCATTCTTCTAAAAGAATGCCATCTGTCATGAGCTTTTGCGTTTTAATCCAGTCCATAGGCGATACATAGTATAAGAACTGTAAAGCATCCACTACTGTACTTATGATGCCTAAAATAAACGAGCCGAACACGATGGCTATCACTACGCCCGTCGCACCTTTACTGTTTTTTAAACATACGGATAATAGAAAGCCGACCGCCATAAATACAAGACCAACATACAGAATGGCACTATAAAGAGCCCCTACTTCCTTCATACTTTCCACGTAATTATAGTCGCTAAAAGATAGATAGCCAATGACCGTTATGAGCCAAAGAACGATGAGCATAGCTACGTAAGAAACGATATGAGCCAGTGCCTTTTGTGTAAATATTGCGTTTCGGGAAATCGGCTTACTATATAAAAATTCAATCGTCCCATCTGTTTCTTCTTTCACTAAAAACAGAACTGCGGATTGGCAGACATACACCATGATCGCTAACGTTAAGTATTGTAGCACGTAACCAAAGTAGTTCGTGATGATTGTAAAGTCGGTCAGTTCCGCCAACCCAAACGCTTCTAGTAATTTCGGGTCTAAGCCTTCCATTTTCGCGCCTGCCAGTTCCTTCATTGACTCTGTTTGCATCGAGGGGAAAAAGGCAAGCAGTAAAAAGATCATGCTACTGAGGACAACCGTCCATACGAACGTACTCTTCCATGTATTTCTTAATTCTAATTGAAATACCTTCATTGCCCTGCCTCCTTTTCATACAGATGCATAAATCGGTCTTCTAAACTTTCATGTTCAATTGTAAAGTCATCGCATGCTGCTTGTTGTAATAATGGAAGCGGTACTAAATGATTCTCTCCTTCATAGCGGTACACTCGTTTCTCGTCCTTCTGCTCGATCAACTTCATCTCTTTATGTGATATTTCTTTGCCGCCCCAAGTGGTAATGATTTTTCTTGGATGACCCATTTCTTTTAAATCGGTAATAGCAACCATTTTTCCGTGTTTAATAAAACCAACCCGGTCACAATATTCTTGCACATCGCTCAGATTGTGACTGGAAAGTAAGATGGCAACACCTTTTTCGGCTTGCTTTTTTAGTTCTACAAATAATCGTTTTTGAATAATTGGATCAAGCCCATTTGTTGGCTCATCTAAAATTAATACGCTTGGTTTTACAGCCAACGCACAGACAATCGCCACTTTTTTCTTATTGCCAGTTGAAAGCTCATCAAACTTTTTCGTTTGATCTAAGTCAAACAGCTCACAAAGTCTCGCTGTTTCTTCCATATAAGCTTGATCGTAAAAACCATTGCTTACCTTGATTAAATCGTGAACCGTCATATTTCCGTAAAACCGTACATCACTTGGTACATAGCCTGTGAATCTTTTAATCTCGTTACTTTCCTTTATAATATCCTTCCCTCTAATCGTCGCATGCCCCCCAGTTGGAAAGATAAAATTTAATAGCATACGGATCATCGTCGATTTGCCCGCGCCATTCGGTCCCACAAACCCGAAAATCTCCCCCTCCTGTACAGAAAACGTCACATTTTCAACCGCCTGATTTTTCCCATAACACTTTTTTAACTGACGGATTTGAATCGCATCCATACACAATCCCCCTTCGTTATTTCTTCATGATTTCTTTATATCTAACGAGTGCATCATTTAAATCTTTCGTCTCTTTTTGCAAGCGCCAATCTAATGCAAGCCAGTAGAAGAAAAATGAAATGGTGATCATGCTATAAAAAATATATCGATACCACTCTGTATAATGACTGAACCAGCCAAACCCTTCTGAAAAGCCAACCATGATAAAAAATGCCCAAACGCTCCATAACAAAATTCGTGAAAAAGATACGTCTTTCTTATACAGTAATAATCCCTCACCCATTCCAATTAACCAACAGGCCGTAAAAATTTGCATCGCTGTCCAAAAGTCTAGTGTTGTGGCGTTTTCAGGTTCTAAGACGCCAAATACGAGATAGAAAAAAACAAACGCTAAAAAGTACATGCCTACTGTTGTTTTAATATCAAACATGAAGAGATAAAAATCTTGCCATTTTTTATTGTTCATCCGCTATTCCTCCTATTTTAATGTTCCAGACCGAGAAGACTTTTAAATGCACGTGCATAATGCCTAGATACAACTAGACGGTCGCCGCTTTCTAGCGTAATTTCTATGCGGCTATTCATAATACTCTTCAATTTTTTTATATGATGCAGATTGACTAACTGCGATTTCCCAATGCGCACTAAGCCCATATGCGAATACATCGTCTCCAAATTGTTGAGAGATTCCTGTGACTGACATACAGCATCTGCAGTATACACAAATATTTTGTTATCCACGGCCTCAACAAAAAATATTTCATTTGGCTGCAGAAAAATCATTTCTCCTTCTCTATTTACCATTAGCTTATTTGCAGGTTCTTCAATACGTTGTAGCAACGCTTCAATCTCTTGATCAAGTTGTTGACATTTTATAATTATTTCATTTTCCCCTTCCGAAACAATGTCAATAGTTACCTTCATGTCAACACCTCCTGTCAGTTATTTAAGTACAGTGTAAATTAAGGGAATCGTTCTCACAATATCATAAGGTCTAAGCTGCATCCGGGGGCAGGTTAAGTTGCATTTGTCTTTTTCGGTGAATTTGCTTATGGATATATGGAATAGCGTGTGTTGATTTCCGCTCCGGTAAAAGCAAGTACTTTTCACTATTTTCAAAGCAATCCTTTCTTTCTATGAAAGTATTTTTAACAGAAAAAAACGGTAGCACACTTGCTACCGCTCTTTTTATGAAATGGCTTTTTTCTGTTGTTTGATTTTTAATTTTTCGAGCATATCGATCGTCATTTTGGCTAAGTCGTATTGGGTTGTAAAGCCCCATTCTTCACGGGCTGCGGTGGAGTCGATGGCATTGGGCCAGCTATCGGCAATCGCTTGACGTACTGGATCTATTTTGTAGCTCAATGTAAAATGTGGCATATGCTTTTGAATTTCTGCTGCAAGCTTACTTGGCTCAACACTCATCGCTGAAATATTGAACGCATTGCGATGCACAAGCTTACTACCGTCCGCTTCCATTAAATCGACAATGGCCTGTAGTGCATCGGGCATATACATCATATCCATATACGTCCCTTGTGCAATATACGATTGATAATGACCTTCCTCAATGGCTTTATAATAAATCTCTACCGCGTAATCTGTCGTACCACCCCCAGGAGGCGTCACGTAAGAAATGAGCCCAGGAAAACGGACACCGCGTGTATCAAGGCTGTATTTTTGATGGTAATAGTCACATAATAACTCACCGGCTACTTTGTTGATACCATACATTGTTGTGGGACGTTGTAATGTATTTTGTGGTGTATTGTTCTTTTGCGTAGTTGGACCAAATGCGCCAATGGAGCTTGGTGTAAAGAACTGCATGTTTAACTCACGGGCTACTTCTAACGCATTTACTAAACCACCCATATTTAAGTTCCATGCAAGTAACGGATTTTTCTCAGCCGTCGCAGAAAGTAATGCGGCCATATGAATCATCGTATCTGCACGGAATTCTTTTGCCAGCTTATACATACACTTATCATCCATAACATCCAATACTTCAAATGGTTCTATACTATCGGTCGTGTTACGGATATCTGTTGCCAGTACAGCGTCCACTCCGTAAATCTCACGTAACTTCACGACTAATTCTGACCCAATTTGACCGAGAGCACCTGTTACAATCATTCTTTTCATCTGTTTGTTCCCTCCTCTGATGCAAAACATTTTTACACGTCAAAAATACTCCATGCTTCATTTATCGTATAATTCTAAAAAAGAATTTTAAAATAACTTCTTTTAAGACACCTTTTTGCGGATTTCCATTAAGCGTATACTTTCCTATTTGCAAAAAAATAATCCATTCACGAGGAATGGATTATACTTTCTTGCAATTTTAATGTAATCGTTATTGTTGTGCCTATATCTTCTATACTTTCAAGCTGGAATGTAGACTGTTGTAATAGTTTTAGCTTTTCAAAGGGATTTAACAAGCCGAGGCGTTGGCTCTGTCCGTTTACTAGTTGTGCTTGCTTTTCAATGGACATGCCTGCCCCATTATCCGCAATGACAATTTTCACTAAATCTTCATCTCGTTGAAGTGAAATTTTCAGTTCCGCATTTTCATGTTTATTTTTCAATCCGTGATGAATCGCATTTTCAACTAATGGCTGCAATGTCATCACGGGAATTTTAAATGATACCGTTTCATCAATGTCCATTACGACACGCAAATGCTCAAAACGAATCTGTTCAATCGCTAAATAGGCTTCAATTAGCTCCAGTTCTTCTTCAATCGGTACAATGCTCTGTTGCTTTTGGTAATCCAGTTTCGCACGAAAATAAATCGCTAAATACTCCAGCGCTTCACGCATTTTTTCTGTATTAACATAGCTTAACCCTATAATGGAGTTCAATGTATTGTATAAAAAATGTGGTGTAATTTGTGCATGATAATCATTTAATTCTTGCTGAATAGAGCGCTTTACGGCTTCACGCATATTCAGTAATGACGAGACATGGGAAAGTAACTCTTTTTGAACAACGGATTTACGAATAATGTCGTTAATCCCTTCCTCAAATAATTGCGTCATATCGCCAATTCGATCATTTTGTGAAAGCAAAATAATCGGTAACTCTACTGAATTGTATAGTTCGCGCACTTTTTTCGTCAGTGTTAATACAAACTTATCCGGCATATTGACATCAGCAATGACTAAATCTACCCGATTGTTCAATAAAACACTTAGCGTATCCTCACCGTTATTGTATGCATATACATTATAACCGTGACGGGAGAGCATCTTCATCACGTTAAATAACTGCTCTGTATCTTGATCAATGACCATAATCGTCTCTGCTCGTTCCCCTTCCACATACAGTGGATACGCCATATAGTGTTGCTCACCTAACGATGGGGTTGGTACAAATAGCGTATTGGATGCGTCTGCTGCTTTCCGTAGTAATAGTGTGACCGTTGTCCCTACACCCAATTGCGATGAAATCTCAACATGACCGTCCATTAGGTGCATATATTGTTTAACAACGCTTAATCCGAGCCCAATCCCTTGCTTCATGTGATTGGGCTCTACTTGATAGAATGTATCAAAAATCTTTACTAAATGCTTTTCCTCCATCCCAATGCCCGTATCTGCTACTTCAATCGCGATTTGTTCATGCTTTTCGTAAGCACGTATTGTAATCGTCCCTCGCTCTGTATACTGAATCGCGTTATGTATGACGTTTAATAACACTTGTCTTAAACGCTTATCATCTGCCCATACAGATGGGACATTGCTTGGGATTTCATTTCGAATGAAGACCTCATCCGGATTTTCCACTAAAAAGGTCAGCTCCTCAATTAATTCATTAAAACTTCGGAGTGATACAGGCTTTACTGAAAAACGGATATTATCCTTTTGAGCTGCCTCATAAATCGTTTGAAACATATGGCTTATCTTATTAATTGTCGTATGAATGGAGAAGGCAAGCTGTTGCTGCTCCACTTTTAATGGGCCTGCCTGTCCTTCTAGTAACTCCTTGGATTGCGCATGAATTTGTGTGAATGGCTCATGCATTTCAGACGTTACTTTCACAAGCAATTCATCTTTTAATTCATTTTGTACGAATAACTTTCGGGTGAGTCGCTGTGCTTTGCGATAGCCTTTTTCATGGCGATAGCTCACAAACAGTGTAAGCACGATATTCGTGATGAGCAGTGTAATGAGCGACCAGCTGCCCATATCGACCTCAAAGAAAAATTCAATGACGATCGTACTAAAATAACAAACACATGAAATAAACACGAGCAATAAATAATTTGCTTCCGCTTTCTCCTTTTGTGCCACGCGTACTAATAAATAAAGCGTGTAGCCAAACCCTAAAGCGACTCCGATAACTAACAATAATTGTGTCACCACTTCTGGCAATAGGGCAAATAAAACATCACGTAGCTTTGTCGGAAGCATAAGCGTCACAAGAACCGTCACCATAAATGAAAACAGGGCATAAACAAATGATGTTCTAGCATATTGAGGAAATGTTTTAGTCACAAATAACAACAAAAAACTGGTTGCTAAATACAGCGATGAGAATTGGCAAAACCAAAGTGCATTTAATGGTAAATCCGGTACATAAACCAATAATAACCGTTCGTTTTGTGTCGAACTATAGAAGCCGACTGCAAGACAATAAAGGGCAAAATACATTTCATTTGTCCAACGACCGCGTTGCAACATAATAAATATAAAAATAAAACTAATAACAATATAAGTTGTTACAATCGCATTCTCTATTAGCTGTGAGCGTTGTATATAATTTTCAATCTCTCTACCCGTTCCAATCGTTACAGGCTTAACAATGCCTGGATTCATGAAGAAATTATGCGCCACTTGAATGACAATATCCAGTTTGCCATCGTTACTTTCACCAAATACACTAAATTTTTTCTCATAAAACGCCAATTCATTCGGGTCAAATGTCGGGTTTCCTAACCCCCCCACTTCTTTTCCATTGATAAATACTTTACTGGCATGACGTATGTAGTGAAAGCGCAAACCGTAAACGCCATCCTTAGGAACGCTTACGGTTAGATGATATGTCCCCCCACTAATGCCATTTTGCTCTTCTACATTCGTCCAATTACTTGGCACATACATCGTCGTAAAATGATTATGTAATTCATTCGGGGTTAATAATTCATTCGGATAAAAACGCCAATAGCCATCTAAATTGGTCGTCTGCCCTGCCAGTATCGAATTCGTAATATCCACTTGGCCGTCTTGGATAATATTGATACTATTTTTTGATAAAAATCGGCTATCCATATAAATGAACATCGTTATAACAATTAATATGAATGAAAATAGTATGATACTAGATCGTTTCATTTCTTAGCCCTATTCGCCCTTTCGAAAAATTCTTTCTATTATGTATAATAACAGTAGTAGTATTTAAGATTCGGTGGTGACTATTATGATTTCTGCTATTTTGGTAGATGATGAACAACTTGCCTTAGCACTTCTGCAGCATAAACTAGCTGACTTCACTGAAGTCACAGTTCAACAGGCATTTTTAAATACACAATTTTCATTGGAAGTATTGAAGGATTTACCTGTGAACGTTGCTTTTTTAGATATTGAGATGGGCAAAATTAGTGGTATTGATTTAGCAGAAATGATTCAAACCGCATATCCGCACATCCATATTGTATTTGTCACAGCACATGCCGAATATGCCGTTCAAGCATTTGAGGTCAATTCCATTGATTACTTGCTAAAGCCCGTGACGACAACGCGGCTGAAAAAAACCATTGCTCGGCTGAAAACGATTGTGCCAGAGCAACTAATAGAACAAACGCAAACGACACACTTGAAGATTGAATGTTTACATGAATTTCAAGTATTTTCAAACGATGAGCTCATTGCCTTTAAAACTGCCAAAGTAAAAGAGCTCTTTGCTTACTTTATAATGCATCAAAATACACCCGTGCAGCGTGATATTTTAATTGAAACATTATGGCCTGAACAAGACTATAAAAAATCAAAAATCAATTTGCACACTTGTTTATCACACTTACGCAAGTTTTTGGCAGGGGTTGGCTTTACAGATTGCATTTCGCTCGTCAATAAAAGCTATGTATTTACACTAGAACATCTAGTCTCCGATTTCTCAGTACTAGGCAACTTGCTCTCTTCAGTCGATACTATCCATGCTGATAACTTACATATCGTCGATGAATGTCTAGCGCTTTATAAAGGGCATTTATTTGAAGTGGATCACTTTGAATGGGCAGGGCACTTCACACAACAATGGATGAATGACATGCTGCATCTATTAAACAAAGCAATCGACTACTGTATTATGCATGATAAGGAGAAAGCACTCGTTTATATGGAACGTAAACTACAATTTGATCCGTATAATGATGATACTGTCCTTACTTGCATGCAGCTCTATATTGAACTCGGTCAGCGTGTGGAAGCTGTCAAACTATACAATACGTATAAGGAGACGCTCGAAAAAGAGCTCGATCTCAAACCTTCTGAACAACTAACCATCTTATATGAATCAATTAAAGTAGCTCGTTAATACGAGCTCTTTTTATATTTGTGGCAAACCATCTGCATTTTTATCTGTCAGTTTCATCTGTTTATTGCGACACATTGCAACATGTGCGACATACAGCAACATCTCTTCTGTCAGCCCTTGATTGGGATAATGTGCGACACCGATACTAAGCGACAGCCGAATCGACTGCCCATCAATGCAGAATGGTGTCAGAAATACACGATGAAGGTTCGTCATTAAGCCATTTACATGTGCCGGCCGATCAATGAGCAGCATAAATTCATCTGCATATTTCCGAAAAACACATTGTTCATTTTTCGTTACAGTGACCAGTCTACGTGCACTCTCTTGTAGTACTGCATTTCCAATGTGGCAACCATATGTTTCATTCACTTCTGTAAACAAATCGATATTTAAACAAACGACACTAAATGTAGACTGTGGCTCTTTTATTTTTTTCTGTAATTCTTGTTGCATTTTATAGACCGTATAAACCCCTGTTATATCATCACGGTGCGATTCATTTTCTAATTGGTCTGTCTGTTCGTTTTGCCCTTGACGTCTAGCATTGATTGACTTTACACTTTGTATCGTATTTGGAAACATATGCACGCACCTTTCTATCATTCTTACATTTTATAATAGTCGATTATGCTTAAATTCCACTTAAAAAATTCCTTATAAAGTGAAACTTCAATTAGTGGGGGTTTTCCTCAGCCCTCACTAATTGTTAACCTTCACCATACAGGCGACTTTCATTGCATACGACGATCCGTCAACGTTAGCACTTCAAAACTTATATCCCTAATTTAATATATTCTTTCAACATTAAATTTAAGTTAAACTATTTTCGACATAAAAAATAACGCTAGCGTATGCTGCGTTTAAAAGTCTTACTTGGTACTTATGGGCAGTGATTTCACCGTATGGGTTACTTTCCGTAACAACCGCTAAACGTAACTGCTCAGCTGATACCCACTTTAATTTATAAGTCATTTCCCAGAATTTCTACCAATTAAGCAAACATATATAAATCGATTTAAAACTCTCGACATGTATATTCCCAATCTTTCCTTGTACATATTATCCTAAAATTAATTAAATAGGAGTGGGAAAGATGGGAAAAGGATTTCAAATTACAAATACACATGGTTGGACGATTGAACACCTTCAATTTCAAGAGAAAGCACTTCAGAAAACATCCATGGCGAAACGAGTGACGGTCATTCACTTGATTAGGCAAGTTTATTACGCGATTCAAGTAGCGGAACTGCTGAATATTCATCGTGAAACTATTTCAGACTATGTGAAAAAGTTTAACGAGGGTGGCATGGAAGCACTACTTCATCGCAACTATGCACTTGGAAGACGTCCTTAGCTATTGCCAGAAAAAGTAGAAGAAATTCGTCGAATGCTCGAATCCAGTACACCAGTTGAAGAAGGATACGGCTGCCAAACGTACTGGGATACACGTATTCTTAAAGAAGTACTAGAAGACCGTTTTTCTGTCACGATGTCGCGAGGTGGAATCCGTTACATGTTGAACCTTTGGAGAGCTATACACGACTAACTTATACATTGAAACGAGCAGATAAAAAGAAACACGCATCCTTTCCCCAACAACTCGATGTCCTAAAAAAACACCTCAGATGAAGTAGTCTTTCTCTATGAAGATGAAAGCCATATTCGTGATGATCAAGCACTTCAAGCCACTTGGCGTGTGAAGGGCAAACAGAAACAAATCCCAACGTATGGTCATCATGCGACGGTCCGTTTATTTGGCTGTGTCGATATGCGAAACGGCGAATTTTTTTGCATGGAAACAGATCGTTGCAATGCACAAACATTTCTTACGTTTCTTCGCGATGTCTTAGCGATGTATAAAAACCAGCAGATTGTCATGATTCTCGATAACGCTAAAATTCATCATGCCAAGCTCATTCAGCCATTTTAAACGTACATAAGGACCGTTTAACTTGTATTCTTACCAACCTATTCGCCCGATTTAAATGCAATCGAACGCGTGTGGGGATACTTGAAAAAAAGTATGATTGCGAATCGATTCCATGAGACACATGATGAAATCAAAGAATCGATTCTTTCCTTCTTGGCATATATCCATGAGTGCCCTGAAAAAGGGCCATGTCGAAAAATTAAAGTGGACTTATATAGTTTGTCTTTTATCCTTTTACGACTGTTTCATATAATTCCGGGCGGCGATCATCATATACAGGAATGCGTCCACGTACTTCATCGACGATTGAGAAATCGACATCGATGATCGCTAATTCTTCATCTTCTGCCCCTGTCCATAACACTTCCCCCCACGGCTGAATGACCATGGACTGCCCGTTAAAGTTTTCTACTTTATTGGCAATACGATTCACCGCAATGACAAAGCACTGATTTTCAATGGCACGTGCTTGGAGTAATGTTTTCCAATGATCGATACGTGGTGTTGGCCATTGTGCTGGTACAAATAATACTTTTGCGCCTGCTAATGCATGACTACGCAGCCACTCTGGGAAGCGAATATCGTAGCAGATAACTCCTGCTGCTTCCAAGTCACCGAGTGCAAAGCGATTCATGTCTGAACCTGCTTCTAAATATAAATGCTCATCCATTAAACGGAATAAATGGGCCTTAGCATACTCGCCTAC
This sequence comes from Lysinibacillus sp. RU7, assembly GCF_057837305.1. NCBI lineage: Bacteria > Bacillati > Bacillota > Bacilli > Caryophanales > Bacillaceae > Lysinibacillus > Lysinibacillus sp. RU7. The sequence goes on from NZ_JBYQFK010000002.1 coordinate 283,558, forward strand.
AAGCTCGCCTTCTTGATTGACCGTATACATCGTATTGTAAAATTTGTTATCACGTTTTACAGATACAGAGCCACCGACAATATGCACACGAAGCTCTTTCGCTAAGCTCGTTAAAAATGCTTTTGTCCGTTCACCGTTCACATCTGCTAGCTCCGCTAATTTTTCAAGTGCATAGCCTGTATTCCACATTTCAGGTAAAACAATGATTTCAGCACCCTTGCTTGCTGCTTCGCGAATAAACTGCTCCGCGCGCACATAATTCTCCTCTACTTTGCCAAATGCTACATTTAATTGAATACATCCGATTTTCATCATTCCTACACCGCCTATAGACTTTTTCTCATAAATATCATAACATGATTTGTATAATTTTTATTATATTCTGAAAAAACAGGTGATTTATAAATGGAATTTTCAAAGAGACTACAACAGCTACCACCGCAATTTTTTGCTGCCCTTGCGAGTAAAGTGGCCCAAGCCATTGCGGAAGGACGAGACATTATTAACTTAGGACAAGGGAATCCAGACCAGCCAACGCCGCTACATATTATTGAAGCATTACAACAATCGGCTGAAAACCCACTCACACACAAGTACTCACCGTTCCGCGGTATACCTGAGTTACGTCAAGCAGCAGCTGACTTTTACTGGCGAGAATATGGTGTCAAGATTGACCCAGATACAGAGGTAGCCATTTTAGGCGGGACAAAAATTGGACTCGTGGAACTCCCACTCGCGATGTTAAACCCTGGCGACTATATGCTTCTGCCAGACCCAGGCTATCCAGATTATTTATCTGGGGTTGCATTAGCCGATGTGCAGTTTGATACAATGCCACTCCTTGCGGCAAATGATTTCTTACCTGATTATGATGCACTATCAGATGAAGTGAAAAGCCGCGCGAAATTAATGTATATAAATTACCCAAACAATCCGACAGGCGGGGTTGCAGACCAGGCATTTTTCGAAAAAACAGTCGCCTTCGCTCGCGAAAACAACGTGATGATCGCACATGATTTTGCTTACGGGGCAATCGGTTTTGATGGTGTGAAGCCAGCAAGCTTTTTACAAGCAGCAGGTGCCAAAGAAGTAGGAATCGAGCTTTATACATTATCAAAATCCTATAATATGGCAGGCTGGCGTGTTGGTTTTGCCGTAGGAAATGCCAAAATGATTGAAGCGATTAATATCATTCAAGATCATCTATTTTGTAGCCTCTTCCCTGCCGTACAACATGCAGCAGCAGAAGCACTCTCAGCAGAGCAAGACTCTGTGGAGGCATTACGGGTTACATACGAAAGCCGTCGCAACGTATTAATAGAAGAAGCGCGTCGCATCGGCTGGGACGTAACGGCGCCAAAAGGTTCATTCTTCGCATGGCTACCGGTGCCGGCAGGATTCACTAGCCAACAATTTACCGACTTATTACTTGATCAAGCCGATGTTGCTGTCGCATCCGGTAACGGCTTTGGTGAATACGGTGAAGGCTATGTACGTGTTGGCCTACTCGTTTCGGAAGAACGAATGAAAGAAGCCGTTGCCCGCGTGGAAAAATTAGGGTTGTTTAAAATTCCTGCTCACTAGCGGCGATTTTCTGAATTGCTAGGTTTACTTGCTTAATTTTTAGATTTACTTGCTAAAACCGTTCCTCAGCCGAGAAACGGTTTCTTCCTTTATTGAATAACCCCTAACTCACGACCGACTTTTTCATAAATCGCTAAAGCATCATCTAACATTTCTTTTGTATGGGTAGCGATTGGCATATTGCGGACACGCCCTGTTCCTTTTGGGACGGTTGGGAAGACAATCGATTTCGCATAGACACCTTCTTCAAATAAGCGCTTTGAAAAAGTTTGTGTTAATTTCTCGTCACCAATGATACAAGGAGTAATCGGTGTTTCGGAATGCCCAATATTAAAGCCAAGCTGCTGTAAACCTTTCTTTAAATAATCACCGTTTTCCCATAACTGATCGTGTAGCGCTGTCGATTCCATTAACATTTCTACCGCACGTGTAATCGCTGCCACATCCCCTGGTGGTAACGCTGTGGAAAATAAAAACGGACGGGAACGCACCTTTAACCAATCAATCAAGTTTTTCTTCCCCCCTACATAACCACCGACAACACCAATGGCCTTTGATAATGTACCGATTTGGAAATCGATGTCCTGCTGCAGACCGAAATGCTTGACCGTACCAGCTCCCTTCCCTGTCACACCCGAACCATGTGCATCATCGACGTATGTGATGCAATCAAATTCTTTTGCGATGTCTACGATTTCCGGTAGTTTAGCTAGATCGCCATCCATCGAAAATACACCATCTGTGATAATCATGATTTTCTTGTAAAGACCGGATGCCTTTGCCTCTTTTGCTTTTGCACGAAGGTCATCCATATCCGAGTGATTGTAGGCAATAATTTTTGCTTTCGACAAGCGACAGCCGTCAATAATCGAAGCGTGGTTTAATTGATCGGAAAGAATGGCGTCATGTTTATCCATAACAGCCGAAATCGCCGCCATATTACAGTTAAACCCAGATTGATAGCTGATTGCTGCTTCTGTTCCTTTGAATTTCGCGAGTGTCTCTTCTAATTTCACGTGTAAATCGAGCGTGCCGTTAATCGTCCGAACAGCCCCTGCCCCAACACCGTATTGTTCAATTGTGCGCTGTGCAATTTGTTTTAATTGTTCATTTGTTGCAAGACCGAGATAATTGTTGGACGATAAGTTAATTAAGCTTTTACCCCGCACTTGAATTACTGGACCGTTCGCACCTTCTACTGGGTCAATTTCATTGTACAGCCCTTGCTCACGTAGCGCCTCCAAGTTTTCCTCTAAAAATTGTTGTAACACTTTTGACAAAGCTCCCCACCCTTTCCCTTTTCAGATGATTAACATTTTAGCATACTCCCAATATTGTGGATGAGATGAAAAGTTATACACATTTCTTATATTTACTCACATTCTCCTGTTGATTATTCAGAAAATTTGTGCATAAGTAGTGTGTGAATCCGATTTCATTCAAAAAAGAGCTGTGGATAACTACTTATCCACAGCTACTTCGTCAATAATATGGTGCAATCTTTTTCTGAAATAATGAAGACTCGGCTGAATAATATACCCCGTTCCTAACGCTAAAATAACCGTTCCTGCTCCTACAGGACCGCCAAGTAGCCACCCTACTGATGCTGCGAGTACTTCCATCACCATACGCCCAACACGGACCGAAACACCAAAGTTCTCCACTAAAATCATCATCACGGTGTCACGTGGTCCCGCTCCAAGCTCAGCGGAGATATATAATCCACAACCAATGCTTAACACAAAAAAGCCTGCTATAAAATAAATGAATTGAAACACAAACAGATTTGCTTCTGGTAGCAACCAGTTAAACAAATCAATAAAAGAGCCAATCAGCAACATATTGAGCCACGTTGCCATTTTAGGCCATGCTTTTAAATAAACCGACGTACATAACACGATAAATAACCCGGTTAAAATCGACCACGAACCAATTGTGAGGCCGATTTGCTTAAATAAACCAATATGTAAGACATCCCAAGGGCTCGTCCCGACGCTACTTCCTTTAATCGTTAGCGTAATCCCTAGTGACATGACGATCAGGCCCGTGAAAAAAAAGCCCCATCGCCATTTAAATTGTTTTGACATGATGTACCTGCTTTCTATGAATGGATACTGCACGGTGATTTTGACCGCTGATGATTATGTTTTGATCGGATACCCCGGGCTTTTGACCGCATACGAGAATGTTTTGACCGGATAGCCGAGACTTTTGCTCGGATACGAGAATGTTTTGACCTTTCACCATGGGCTTTTGCCCGGATACACGTCCTTTTTGCTCGTTCACGGACTCGTTTTGACTGCTTGCTACTCTACAACGTTCGCAAACGTTGCTTTCGTCACACGTGCTAAATCAGTAGGAGCGAGCTTCATTTGCATACCGATTTTCCCGGCGCTGACAATCATAAACGTTAGCTGTTCGGCAGATGCCTCAATAAATGTCGGGAATAATTTCTTCATGCCCACTGGGGAACAACCACCCCGCACATAGCCTGTTAAACCGAGTAAATCTTTTACTGCCAGCATCTCAATTTTTTTCTCACCTGCCACTTTAGCCGCTTGCTTTAAGTTAAGCTCTGCCGCAACAGGTACAACAAAGACATAGTACCGATTGCCTCCTGCTGTAGCTATTAATGTTTTAAACACATGTTCAATCGGTTGCCCAATTTTAGTCGCTACTGTGACGCCATCTACTGCTTGCCCGTCTTCTGCTGTATATTCCAATAATTTATGTGGAATTTTTTGTTGTTCGATGAAACGTACCGCATTTGTTTTTGTCATCTTTTTTGCCACACGTATCCCCTCTTTCTTCTATATATTATATCGCAAAACAAAAAAGCATAGATGTCTCTATGCTTTGAAAAACATAGCTTATGCTGTTTGGGAGAATGTCGGCTCATTTAAAGAACGATAGCCGTTTTTTACCATCGCGATATGGCTTGAATAGTTCATACTGGCCTTTTTAAAAGTCCGGTTGTATAACAAGCTCTCAAGCTCACGACCCGTTAATAGTGTATCTTGTGACGCATCTCGCTCGTCGAAATGATGCATAAAGCGCGCTGGTATTTCGACGCTTGTATCAACATCTGCAAAAGGTTCCGTTTCCTCTTCGTCGGATGGAAAAGCAATCGCTGCACGTGTTTGCTCGATTTGCGCTGTTGCACTTGCCGCTACACGCAAATCTTGTAGAGATGGTTCAGCTGGTGCCAATGCTGCCGCTTTTACCTTCTCTAAAATGGTTAGCGTTTCCTCTTGCATACTAATCGGAACTTCGCCACCATCGATGTATTGCTTGTAATCTGACCCATCTGTGTACGTTATTGGTCCCGTTACACGCCCATCCATTGACTGATGTGCCATACCTTCTTTTTCCGTCCGCTCAAGCTTTTGCTCGTCACTTATAGGTGCTTCAAACTCCCTCTTCGCTTGATCAGCTGCATGCAATTCTTTTTCTGTTTTACCAGAAAGTAAGTTTTCTAATACTTCGAGCATCACATTTTTAGGCGACTGATATTGAGCATTCTTTTTGTAGGCATCGCCCATTTCACGCCGCTGTATGGCACGCTTACGCTGTTCTAAATCAAAACTCGTTCCCGTCATTAATTGAGCAATTTTCATTTTTCTCCCCCCATTCCTTTGTCAATTAAGTCGTATCGATTCTATAAATTAAATTATTAAAAAATATTTTACTAAATTTTCACAAAAACTCAATATTTCATCGTTAAAATAAAACGAAAGACCGATGATGAGGTGTACCAATGAAATCTACAAAAGTACCGGAAAACGGTAATTTTTTATCCTACAGAAAATATATTCTCGAACGCCGTAAAAATTACTTTACATATACGAAACAAGTAAACGCATTACAAACCATTTTAGAAAACAAAGCATTAAATACGTATTTCCAACCCATTTTAGATGTACAACAAGGCAAAACATTCGGGTTCGAGGCACTCAATCGGCCTGCTCTCCATACAGCATTTACAACAACAGATGCATTTTACGAATTTATCGGCGAGTCTAATAATGTATTTGCCTTTGAATGTTTATGCCGCAACTTGTCATTGCAACGTTTTCACGAACGAGCGCCGCAGCAATTTAAGCAACAACAACCCGTATTATTTTTAAATATTCATCCTCACGTATTGTTGGATGCCAACTATCATAGCGGTGCAACAAGGCAGCTGTTAAAGCAATACGGCTTATCACCAGAGCAAGTTGTGTTTGAGTTGACAGAACGTAGCGCTGTGACAGACTTCCAAGAATTTTCACGGGTACTCCATCATTATCGTCAGCAAGGATATCGCATTGCCATTGATGATGTCGGTTCAGGTTACAACAGTTTAAAAACACTCATTTATTTAAAGCCAGAATTTATTAAAATTGACCGTTCGCTCATTCAATATATTGATCAGCAACAACCACAACAATATTTGCTTGAAATCTTATTGAATTATGCCAAGCAAGTCGATACAAAAGTCATTGCAGAAGGAATTGAACGGATGGAGGAGCTTCACTACTTACAAACAGTAGGTGTGCATTATGCACAAGGGTACGCAATTGGCAAACCCGCTGAACAATTACACAAAGTACATGTATAGGAGAAGGATATGAGCATTGAAAATATCATACAGACTGTTCCTTGCATCGATGAGTATACGAAAAGTAAAAAGGTAGATCAGTTATTCGTTGAAGATCCTACATTACGAGGGATTGTTGTGCTTCGTGAAGAAAAACCGATTGGGCACATTTCGCGCACACATTTTTATGAAAAAATCGGTACGAAATATGGCTATAACTTATATATGGGGCGAGAATGTCGCTTATTATATAAATCTTCTCCGCTTATTGTTGATTATGCGATGCCTATTACAGACATCAGCCAACTAGCGATGAAACGAGAAGAGCCAGACTTATACGACGATATTATTGTGACAAAAGAACAGTGTTTTAAGGGCGTCGTGAGCATTCGCGCATTACTGTTAAAGTTAGCGGAAACACAAGTGAGAATCGCCAGTTTTATGAATCCGCTCAGCCACTTGCCAGGCAATCATGTCATCGAACAAAAAATGCAAGAGTTGCTCGATCTACCCAATTATAGTTTAATTTATTTCGATTTAGATCACTTCAAAAAATACAATGATTTATATGGGTTTAAAAAAGGCGATAAAATGCTCCTTTATTTAACGGATATTTTAAAGCACTTCATCAATATGCCGAATATGTTTTTAGGGCATATCGGTGGAGATGATTTTGTCGCGATTGTCCCTCATTACGATGTGGGACCACTTTGTAGTAACATTATTGAAGCATTTGATCAGAACATTCGTAAATTTTATGATGATTTTCATCTCCATCAAAACTTGCTTGTCCCTGGACGAAATGGTGAACTCGAACCGTTTACTGTCTCTTCATTGTCCGTTGCGGTTGTGACCAATGAGTACAAACAATACGATTCCATCGAGCAGCTTGCGACAACCGCTGCGCTCGTAAAAAAACATTGCAAAAAAATAAAAGGTAGCTGCTACCTGATTAATGAACCGATTTATAGCTAGCATGCACCTAAAAAAGGATGCGCATTCAATGTGAGATGCGCATCCTTTTCGCTTATTTATTAAAATTTCTTAGTCAAATTTCAGTCCCTTTAATGCTTCAGCGAGGGCATTGTTGACAGGCTCTTCTTGATTTTGCTGCTTCAAATATTTTTGGACACTACGCTTATCCACTTTGCCGCCGCCTTCTTTTTTACGACGTGCTTCAAATGCAGATAATTTTTCGCGGTACCCACATTTACATACAAAAATTTGTCCTTCGCCTTCCCCGCGTAACTCCAGCTTTTTCTTACATTGCGGACAACGCGCATTTGTCACACGTGAAACATTTTTACGGTGTCCACACTCGCGGTCTTGGCAGACATTCCTAAATCATATGAGAAACCAGCACCAATTAATAAAGTTTTTTCATAATGAAAATCCACTATCTAAGTATTTCATAATTATCTTATAATACCCAAAATATAAAACCAATTATTATTCCACTCTGTTTAAAATAAGTATAAGTAAAAAGCATGTGCTATATTAAACACAAGGATGTACGAAAGGATGTTATGTATGGCTAAAAGTTTAGTATTAGCAGAAAAACCTTCAGTAGCACGCGATATCGCGAATGTGCTGAAGTGTACGAAAAAAGGAAATGGTTACCTTGAAGGGGACAAATATATTGTTACTTGGGCTTTAGGCCACTTAGTCACTTTAGCTGATCCAGAAAGCTATGATGAAAAGTATAAAAAGTGGAACTTAGAAGATTTACCGATGCTACCAGAACGTTTGAAGTTAACAACAATCAAGCAATCGAGTAAACAATATAATGCGGTAAAATCGCAGCTGACACGTAACGATGTGAATGAAATCATTATTGCAACAGATGCTGGACGTGAAGGCGAATTAGTAGCTCGTTGGATTATTGATCGTGCGAAAGTGAATAAACCAATCAAGCGTTTATGGATTTCATCTGTTACGGATAAAGCAATTAAAGAAGGTTTTGCAAATTTAAAACCTGGTAAAAATTATGACAATCTGTATCATGCAGCTGTTGCACGTAGCGAAGCAGACTGGTACTTAGGTTTAAATTCGAGTCGCGCACTATCCACAAAATATAATGCCCAATTAAATACAGGTCGAGTGCAAACTCCCGTAGTAGCAATGGTCGCAGCACGTGAAGATGAAATTAAACATTTCAAATCACAAACATATTATGGAATTGAAGCTCAAACAAAAGAGCTGAAATTAACATGGCAAGATGCAAATGGGAATTCTCGTAGTTTCAATAAAGAAAAAATCGATGCGATTGTCAATTCTTTAGGAAAACAAGATGCAAAGGTTATTGATATTGAGCGTAAACCAAAGAAATCCTATGCTCCAGGTTTATATGATTTAACAGAATTACAACGCGATGCGAATAAAATGTTCGGCTATTCAGCAAAGGAAACGTTAAATATCATGCAAAAACTGTATGAATCACATAAAGTGCTCACATATCCTCGTACAGATTCGAGATATTTATCTTCAGACATCGTCGGCACCCTTCCAGAGCGTTTAAAAGCGTGTGGTGTGGGCGAATATCGTTCGTTAGCGAATAAGGTACTGACAAAGCCAATTAAAGCAAATAAATCGTTTGTAGATGACAGTAAGGTATCAGATCACCACGCGATTATTCCTACAGAGGAATATGTTAACTTCTCTGCATTTACTGATAAAGAGCGTAAAATTTATGATTTAGTTGTGAAGCGCTTCTTAGCCGTATTATTCCCAGCACATGAATTTGAGCAATTAACAGTACAAGCTCAAATCGGCAATGAAAAATTTGTTGCTCGTGGTAAAACGGTATTAAATGCTGGTTGGAAAGAAGTTTATTCGAATCGTTTTGACGATGAAGAGTCAAATGAAGATGTGAAAGAACAATTATTGCCTCGCCTTGAAAAAGGGCAAGTATTAAAAACAAACTTAATCGTTCAAACATCAGGTCAAACAAAACCACCTGCACGCTTCACAGAGGCTACCCTACTATCGGCAATGGAAAATCCTACGAAGTATATGGATACACAAAACAAACAGCTTGCAGATACGTTAAAATCAACTGGTGGACTTGGTACAGTTGCAACGCGTGCAGACATCATCGAGAAGCTATTTAACTCGTTCCTAATCGAAAAACGTGGAAAAGACATTCATATTACATCAAAAGGACGACAACTATTAGACTTAGTACCAAATGAATTAAAATCCCCTACTACAACAGCTGAGTGGGAACAAAAATTAGAGTTAATTGCTAAAGGCAAAATGAAAAAAGAAACATTCATTAACGAAATGAAGCAGCATACAAAAGAAATTGTTACTGATATTAAAAATAGTGATAAGAAATTCAAACACGATAATATTTCAACGAAGTCTTGTCCTGATTGTGGTAAACCAATGCTTGAGGTAAACGGTAAAAAAGGCAAAATGCTTGTGTGTCAAGATCGTGAATGTGGACACCGTAAAAACGTTGCACGTGTTACAAATGCACGCTGCCCTCAATGTAAGAAGAAGCTTGAGCTGCGTGGTGAAGGTGATGGTCAAATCTTTGTATGTAAATGCGGCTATCGTGAAAAATTATCTGCTTTTGAAGCTCGTCGTAAAAAAGAAGGCGGCGGTAAGGTTGATAAGCGTAGCGTGCAGAAGTATATGAAGCAGCAGGAAAAAGAGGCAGAACCGATTAATAATGCTTTTGCAGATTTATTGAAGGGTATGAAGTTTGATTAGTATATGAGTTTTAAACATATTTTAATGAAATTTATTTAATTCTATCTCCAATCTATAATAAATGTCTTTTATAGATTGGAGACAATAAATTTTTATTAAAATTCAATATATTATTTTTATAAATTTTTTAAAATCAGTTCTTTCATTTGGGCATTATATACTTCATTTTCTTTTATCATCGTTTCATAATAAAAAAACCATTGAAATTTCAAATTATTAAATTCATCCATAGTCATTTTCGTGTATTGTTTTTCATCAATAGATTTATTATGCAATCCTTCTTCTAAAGTTTCCCAACGCTCCATACTCGCATCCAATGCTTCAAAATAACTTAATGTTGCTAGTAATGCAATACCATTTAATTGATTACATTCTTCTATAATTTTTCCTTCTAGATTTCTACAATAAATTATAAAATCGTATCCCTTTTCATAAAGGGGAATTTCGTGCCAAATCTTCTTATAGAAAGTATCAGTAGCTTTTTCATTTATTTTATCTAAAGTATTTTCTAACTTAGTAATAGTTTTTTTCTTTTGAGGATATTCATCAATAAGCTTAGCGATTTTATCTTTTTCAATATTTAATAAAACTCCTTTTAAAGTCATTCCTCCGCTGATAACGCCTCCGATTATCCCTCCCATATAACTTGAAAAAAAGCCAATCCATTGATTATTAGATGAAACTTCAAATTTAATAAATGGAATATCGAATGGGAATTCTATATTGATGGTTGTTAATACTAAACTATTAATAACTATAGGTGTAGTAATAATCGTTATTAAAGCTATTACAAACCACCAGCTTGGTTTACTAATAGAGTATTTAGATTTTCTTTTCATTTTACGTAATATTTTAGCTTCTTTAGTTCCTAAATAAAATATCTCTCTATGTTTGGTTTCTCTATCATTTTTGGTGATTATTTTATTCAACCCCTATAAATATTTAATAATTATTCTATTTCGTATAGTCTATTAATAAATAGCATTTTTAAATAGATGTTCATTTTTATAATTTAGTTTTCTAACTAAAACTTGTTTTATTATCAATTCATATGAAATTATTAAGAGAAGGTTCATTATGAAATCAAATGAACCCTAGACAAACTCGTCTTGTTTTTAATATTAACCTTCTAAAAACCTACAGTTTATTGCTGATTTTTAATTTTTAGTATCCCATTTTCAATTATATTGCTGTAATTGGAATCTAGAGTGATTATTTTTATTATTTTTTTAATATAATCATCATTAATAATTATAGTTTCTTTTGCATTCATGGATTTTAACACCTCATTAATATCCTTAGAATTTATTTTATTAGGAAGAGGATTTTTTCCTACTAAATATAGTACATACAAATAAAAAACATAACGTGGATTTAACTCGTCTAATAATTTGATAAGTAACTCTAAAGTAAAATTATTTAATACTTCTTTTATAAAACGCTTTATTCCATCTAAATGAATTACACCCTCATTAAAAACCCTCAGATAATTCATCAGAACTTTTTCTTCTAGTTCTTCATAATTTTCCGTGAATTCAATTCCTGATTCTAAGTAATTTAAAAAATTTAGATACCCTAAAATGAAATCATTTAAATTATTTTCAGTCACCGCTTCACCTTTACTTATTTCATTAGAATTTAAAGAAATTGTAAACGAGTGCTGTATTAATTTCTCAAATAGCATATTTAGATTTTCTAAATTCAAAATCTTTTTTTCTCCAGTTACTTGAAACTCTTGAATTATTACATTATTTTTAAAGGCATTAGAATAATGTTCAAGTATTTGAACATTACAGACTGTAGACAAACTCGAAAATTTCGAGTTTGCCTACAGTCTTTTTTCTTTTAAAATAAAATTAGTACTTACTACTAGAGGTGATAGATATGATGACGAAAAACCATAATCATGA